>CAXBKC010000005.1:0-22117 GCA_963975615.1 uncultured Oleiphilus sp. | reverse complement strand
TGCGTAATATCATGAAGCCGATCGGTCAATACTATTCAAGCCGATCACTTTTTTGTCTGCCAGTAGACCTTAGTAAAATCTAACTTGAGTGATCGCCATCAGTCAAGGAATTTAGTTTTTTTCGCATCGATTCGCCTTTTAATTCCAACTTTATTGCTCCGTGAACAAGCCGATCTAGGATCGCATCAGCATGTGTCGATTCTCCGATCATTTCATACCAATTTTCTATCGGTAATTGGCTGGCAATTAAGGTCGATTTTGTGTCATATCTCGCATCAATTAATTCCAGTAAATCACTGCGTTGTTGAGCTGTTAATGGCTCTAATCCCCAATCATCTAGGATCAGTAAATTGGCAGAGCTAAGCTTGTTGATCAGTTTTCGATAACTACCATCGGCTTGCGCTAGAAACATCTTTTCTAATAGCTCTTTGAGCCTAAAATAATAAACGCTACTCCCTTGTTGGCAGTGGTTTTGACCAAGCGCGCAAGCGAGGTAAGTTTTGCCACAACCTGTTGCTCCTGTGATCAAGATGTTTTGGTGAAGACGAAGCCATTCACCTTGTGCTAATGAACGGATCTGAGCTTTATCGAGTTGTCGTGCTGCGCCATAGTTGAGTTGGGCAAGTGTGCCGCCAACTCTGAACTTTGCTTGTCGCGTTAGGCGATCTATTTTACGCTGATCACGCTGCGTTATTTCATGTTCAAGCAATAAACTTAGCCGCTCTTCGAAGCTTTGTTCAACGTATAAATTGGGTTGCTCGTATTGCTGCAATAGCGCATCACGTATGCCGCTTAGCTTTAAATTACTTAACTGATTATTAACTTGTTGATTGATATTTTGCATAAGTCTTCCTATGGTTTGTTAATTTTTATTAATGGTAATAGTGGTTGCCACGGATATTTTTATGATCAATATCTTGTAGTAAATCACCTTGAGCTTGTGGCAAGGGTTGCTTATCCAAGCCCTTTTCTAAAATGTTTTTTACTTGTTTTACGCGAGTAACACCTGTGGCTAATGCGCGATGACAGGCTGCTTCAAGACGTTGGTCAGTAAACTTCTTACCTAGGCTTAATAACCCCATACAAGCACGGTAGCTTTGCTCTGGATGCTTTTTAGCTTGCATCAATTGCATAACAAACTGCTCCGTTGAACCACCGAACTTAGCTGCCCAACGTTCGAACCGTTGTGGTGACCATTGCTGCTGCTTTTGATGAGCTATTGGCATATGTAGATCAAGCGTGGTGTGTGCACCTTCTCGGTGTGATCTTGGGTGAACGGCTACTTGAACACCCTGATGGTAAAGTGTCACCAGTTGACCTGTGGCATGGGCTTCAAGCTTTTGTTTGATCAAGGTATGAGGTACTGAGTAGTAGTGTTTTTCAACTTCGACATGATAATCAATATGCACGCTTACTTGTTTGACTAAGGTGTAACTGTAAGCCTGTGTGGGTAGTGGTTTGAGAGCAGGTTTATCAATGGATTCAAACTGACTGAGCCTTGAACCAGGGTGCTTCTTCATTTTCCGCTGGTTTAAGTCGACAAGCAGTTTTTGTATCTTTAGGTTTAATTGGCGCAAGCTAAAGAAGCTTTCATTGCGAAGCCGTGCCATTATCCAGCGTTCGACAATTTGCACACCCACTTCTGCTTTGGCTTTATCCTTGGGCTTATAAGGTCTAGCAGGCACAATGACCGTATTGTAGTGTGTCGCCAATTGTTGGTAGGTTGGATTTAAATCAGGCTCATATCGACAAGGTTTAGTTACCGCACTTTTTAAGTTGTCAGGGATTACCAGCTCTGGCACACCACCAAGAAACTCAAAACAACGAGCATGACTCATCACCCAATCTTCTAGCTTTTGGCTATACGTTGCCTCCGCATACGTATAATTAGATGCGCCCATAACTGCGACAAACACTTGAGCTGTACGGTATTCACCTGTACTAGCATCAACAATATTCATAGTTGGGCCGCAGTAATCAACAAACAGTTTTTCACCTGCTTTATGGTTTTGTCGCATGGACGGTTTTTGACATTTAAGCCATGCCTTGTACTGTCGGCAGAAGTGGGTGTAACTGTAAAATCCTTCCTCGTGTCGCTCTTTGTATTCTTGCCAAAGCAGCAATAGCGTCATGGTTTTGGGTCGCAGCTCCTGCTGAACTAACAACCAGTCAGGAATACTAAAGCCTTTTAGTCGGGGCTTTGTTTTGAAGAATGCTCGTTGCAGAGAATGATCATCCCATTTTTCATCAAGCGGCCAGCAAGTGATACCTAACTCTGCTGATTTACAGGCATATTTAGAAACAATTGAAGGTGAAATAGATAAGCTGTTTGCTATCTTTCGATGACTGAGTTTACAGTCGTATTTTAGTCTTAAAATCTCTTTAAGTTTACGCATTGAAATAGGTGCCGTTGGCATGGTTATTCTCATCATCAAAAATGAAAAGAATAACGGTTAAAAACACCTACTGGATAGACAAAAATGAGTATAAATTGAACGATACCATTCAAGCCGATCACTCAATACCATTTTGACCAAAAAGTGATCTGCATCGATGGTATTGAGTGATCGCGATGGATAGTATTAAGTGATCGGCTTAGATGGTATTAGGTGATCGCGATGCATGAGAATATGCAAGAGCTGAGAATGAAGTTCATATTGTTGGAAATGCAGATGATTTTAAAGGTATAGTCGAGCAGCAAAGCAATTCGCACAAACGAAACAGCTACCTGCTAGAACTGTTAAAAACATAAAAGGTATTTCTCGATAGATTCTCTTTCGTTATCTAAATGCTATGCTATCAATACACTTAAATACATCAGAAAAATCGTTAACTTTACCCTTAGCTATGATTGATAGCGGAGTTCTGCCATTAAAATATGAATTATTGTTTTTCATGCTCATAAAGCCATACAGGTTCTTTGGATTAGAAAAAACTTCTTTAAGGCTCTGGTGAATATTAGTTAGATAACTGATACGATAGAGTTGCTCAGTATTTAAATATACAACGCTTGAGTCCTTTTGATAGCGAGTAAAGTCAGCTTTAGCTATTCCTAAAATTGCTAATTTCTGGGCAGTAGTACAACCCCACTTTTCAAGAAGGTTGGCCCCTAAATCGAAAACTATAGTATGGTTTATGCTTGGAGTCTGCTCATAATTTGATAACTTAACTCGTTCTAGTAAAAGCAAAACAAGCTCTCGCTGAAAATATTGATAATCGTCTGAGATTTCTAAGTTGCTTATTTTAGGTAAATAAACATCACCAGTGTGCTTTTGAATACGTTCAATGTGTTGCTGCTCAAACACATAAACCTGATCAGCCCATTGCAGCATTTCTTCTGTGCAAAGGATTGAATTAGCTTTCTTCACATATTTTTCGCTGAGGCCTGCTGATTTGTACTGATGGTTTTTATTGGCAGCATGAAACAGCTCTTCAGCTGTTTTGCTGCGTTGTATATTAGCAGTGCATAAAAATAGAATATTCACTGGCGGCTATCCCTCATAGAAAACAGTCCTCATGACAAATCACCCGTTCTCATTCGGATTAACATTCCCATCACTTCATCTGCATCAATTGAAAGTTGTTCAAACGGTGACTTACCTTGCAACGGGCGCTTAGGTTTAGTTAACCATTTCTGGCATATCCGATCATCAAATTTAAATTGCTTCATCAATTCCTGATAAATACCAAAGTGCTCAGATTTTAAAAACTCTAGCTCAAGTGAATTAGTATGTTTTTCTACAGAGGGTTTGGTGTTTTGATGAGGCATAAATTTAAGCTTTTAAGTAGTGATGATCTATATCAACACTAAAGCATAAAATCTATTTGCTGTCTAACTCATAATGAGACATACTATTTCAACTCGAATGGAAAATGTCAATAGAATCAGATTTATCGAATGGACGAATTTAGTTTTGCACAGAAGCAGCGCTTAGCTTATATCGACTTTAAGCTCTATTTTACTGGGATGGTAACTCGCAGTGAAATTGTCAGCCATTTCGAATTGGGCCTTGCCGCAGCAACCAGAGATTTGAAATTCTACAAAGATAATGCGCCTGAGAATATGGCGTATGACAACGTAGAAAAAAAATACTTCATCACAACGCAATTCAAACCCATATTTAAACATGATGCTCGCCGTACCCTTATCAAGTTAGCTAATAACATAAGCGATGGTTTTGACTCTATTGGCGATACTTCATTTCCTATTGAATCACCCAGCCCTTTAAACGTGCCTGATATTGATATTATCGCTAAGTTATCTCAAGCCATTATCAACCATAAACCTATTAGCGTCATATACACCTCTTTGAGTAGTGGTTCTGGTGCAAGAGAGTTAGTGCCTCATTCAATCGTAGATAATGGCTTACGTTGGCATTTAAGAGCTTATGATCGCAAATCAAAGTCATTCAGAGACTTTGTTTTAACTCGTATTACTAAAGTTACAATTCTGGCACAGACACCATCTCCTGAAGAAGATAAGTTAGAAGATCATCAATGGATGCGTATGGTGCCGTTACAAATTGTTCCGCACCCAAATAACGTTAAACATCCAACTGCTATTAAGCTCGATTTTGGGATGGAAAAAGGCGTGTTGGAAGTTAACGTGCGTGCAGCAATGGCAGGTTATTTGTTAAGACGTTGGAACGTGGACTGTTCTGAAAGTGCTTCACTTTCAGGTCCAGAATATCAGCTTTATTTACAGAATATTCAAACATTATACGGTGCAGAAAACCTCGCTATAGCACCAGGTTATCGAGAATTAAAGTAAGATTTTACATACGGGTTAGGAAAGACAAAATTAGCACAGTCAAATTGCTAAATAATGAGCATATTTTACATGAATAAAGTTATTCAATAAATGCTATCTACTGTTAACTCGCATTACAGAAAAGAAATTACGACAATTAAATGGGATTCATTGGAGGAACAATATGAAACTACTATTTTTAATAATTGCATGCTACGTCATATATAAACTATTCAGTAGTTCAAAACCTAAAGTAAAAGTTCACCCCAAAAAAACAAAGTCTAAAGCAGTGGTTACAAAGCAATCGTCTCAAGTTTATTCTTCGCACAAAAGTATTGAAGAAGATGATGATGATTTGGCTACATTTACGATTTCTTATGGGTATGAAGAAGAAAAAAGTAATAATAAAAAACCTGGGAAATGGATCTCTGAAAACGAAACAGTAGAAATAAACGGCAAAGTATTATCTAAAGGAAACTTTTATTATGGGGGAGTTTTAAAAGCTTTAGATACGGATTCTAGTTATTTTAGTAATCAAGAAACTGAAGCATCGCTAGTTGATGATAGTCTTAAGATTGAAGCGGCAAATTATTTATTTACCGATGACAGCTTAGGGTATTGGCCAAAGTACATAACATTATCACCAAAGGCTAGAGGAGCTTATATTGACTGGCTTTTCAGTAGCAGAAGTGATCCCGAAACCTCAATTGGATATGTTTTTATTTATTTTTACGGCATTGAAAGGCGAATCACCGTAGATGCAGCCAAAAATGAAGTAGATGACACAGAATATAATGCGTTATTTAACGAAGTATTAAGATTAAAGAGTGCATATAGTGAGAACCGCTCCTTCTCAAATTATGCCAGCCGTTTATTGGAATTAATGTGCTTAGTAAGACCACAAGCGGTTTCTCTTCCTCTTGAAGACTACTCTTCTACCAATAATTCTTTATTGTTTAGGTTCAACTTAGCTAATTCTGTTGCTAAAGGAGAACCAATTTCACCAGATATAGCTTTAGCTTGGATTCGTTATTACCCAGAATACTCATTAAGAACACCCGCCCGTCGATGCAACGACAAGTTTGCTCAATTGTTTAAAGCAAAGTATATAGAAAAATATGATGAAGGCTTTGTAGTTAAACCTAATAAGACAAAATTAGACATACAATACTGGCCTGCCAGTAATACCATTAGAGGCGTTACAATAGATCAAGAAGAACTTCCTGATCCGAGTATGCTCAAAGGGCCGACTAAAAAGTTAATAACAATTGCCGATGCATGTACTGATGAACTAGAGGCATATAGTCGCTACCTAGGTAAAAAAAATACTTCCAGCAATGATATTGCAGCAATTTTACTATTACCTGATAGATTGATTAACGAAAACACATCTCCAGTAATAAAGAATTTTAAACTATGGGCTAATGCTGCTATTCAAAATGATGCAGGTTTAGTTTCAGTATCGGATTTTTGGGAACAAACAGGAACTGCGCTACCTGAAAAAATTAATAAGAAAGAAGTTGAGCTTATTCAAAACCTTTCAAAAAAAATAGGGTTTGGAATAGCTCCTGATTCAAGGTATCACCATGCCAAGCCCTCTCCTGAGGGTAAATTAGTTTTATTCTCTGAAGGTCATGGTGAGTATTTTGAACCATCTAAAGCTTACAATGAAATTGGAATGGCACTTCGTTTAGGGGCTATGGTAGCAAATATTGATTCACACCTAGATGAAAACGAATTGAATGTACTCCACCAATTAATCAATCATGACACTAAGATTTCACCAACAGAGAAAAGGTCCCTCCATGCTTACCTCACATGGAGATTAAACTCCCCTGCTAATATGAATGGCTTAAAAGCAAGGCTAGAGAAGCTAGACTCTAAAGCAAAGTCAGTAGTAAGCCATATTTTAATTAGCGTGGCATTAGCAGATGGAAAAATAGATCCTTCAGAGATTAAGCAATTAGAAAAACTTTACGTAGCATTAGGTTTAAACAAGTCGCTTGTAACTAGCGATATTCACCATATTACTTCAAGTAAATCGTCAACACTAACACCAAAAGAGCAGCCAGAGATAAAAGAAAAAGCAGGATTCACTTTGGACGAAGAGCTTTTGGCCTTGCATGAATCAGAAACATCTGATGTTCAAAGTATGCTCGGAGCTATATTCGTTGAAGAAGAGCTTCCTCAAGTCGAAGAGGTAAAACCTCAAGCACCTAAGCATGTTGATAATGGATTAGATACACCTCATAACAGTTTGTACAATGAGCTTACCGCAAAAGAGCAATGGGCAAGAAAAGAAGTGATTGAGTTGTGCCAAACACTAGGGTTGATGGTCGATGGTGCAATTGAAACTATTAATGATTGGTCATTTGATATTGTTGATGCTCCAGTTTTAGATGATGATGATGATATTTATGTAGATCTTGAGATTGTTGAAGAATTAAAAGGATAATTAAGTTATGACTCAAAAGCGTATAAGAGCAAAAGAGAAAGATGCCATTATTCAATCTCTAAAATCAGGTGTAACACCCAAAATAGGTATTCAACATATTCAAGTTGGTCGTTCAAAAGAGCTGGAAGCTCTTTATAAAGACATTGAAAAGGTTTGTGATGGAGGTTCAGCATTTAGGCTTATTATTGGTGAATATGGCTCAGGAAAAACATTCTTTTTAAGTGTTGTGCGCTCTATTGCTCTAGAAAAAAAACTTGTAACAATAAATGCAGACTTGTCTCCTGATCGAAGAATACATGCATCATCAGGACAAGCTAGAAACCTTTATTCAGAGCTAATGAGAAATTTGTCAACTCGTAATAAGCCTGATGGTAATGCTCTTACAAGTATTGTTGAACGCTTTATTACTGAAGCCTGTAAGGAGGCAGATGCAAAACAAGAAACTGTAACAAACATTATCCAGGAAAGGTTATCACTACTATCTGAGCTAGTAGGTGGCTATGATTTTTCTAAAGTCATAGAAGCATATTGGAATGGACATGAGCATGATAATGAATTGTTAAAATCCAACGCCATTCGTTGGTTACGCGCTGAATATGCAACTAAAACTGATGCAAGGAAAGATCTAGGTGTTAGAACCATAATTTCTGATGCTTCTTTTTATGATGCATTGAAACTAATGAGCTTATTTGTACGCCAGGCTGGTTATCAAGGACTTCTTGTAAACCTCGATGAAATGGTTAATTTATATAAGCTAAATAGCACTCAAGCTCGTACATCAAATTATGAGCAAATCCTTAGGATCCTAAATGATTGTTTGCAAGGAAGCGCTGAGTATTTAGGCTTTTTATTAGGTGGTACGCCAGAATTTTTGTTAGACCCAAGAAAAGGGTTATATAGTTATGAAGCGCTTCAGTCTCGGCTTGCTGAAAACACCTTTGCTCAGAGGGCTGGTGTGATTGATTATTCTTCTCCTGCACTACACTTAGCAAGTTTGACTCCTGAGGAGCTTTATATACTTTTGAAAAACTTACGGCATGTTTTTGCTGGGGGTGATAGTTCTAATTATTTAATCCCTGATGAAGCACTTAAATCCTTTTTACACCACTGTAGCCAGACTATTGGAGATGCCTATTTTAGAACCCCTAGAAACACTATAAAGGCCTTTTTAGATATGCTTGCTGTTCTTGAGCAAAACTCTTCTATCCAATGGTCAGAGTTGATTCAGAAGCTATCAGTTGAAGAAGAAAAACCAAGTGATATGACGCTAGATATAGATAATGAAACTGAAGAAAGTTCAGATGGATTAGCAAACTTCTCTTTATGATAGACGCATATAAACATCTAGATACTAGAGTACAAAAATGGCTTTTTAAGCAGGGATGGCTAGATCTAAGGGAAATTCAGAAAAAAGCAATAATTCCAATTTTAGGCGGTAAGACGGATGTTTTGATTAGCGCTTCAACAGCAGCAGGTAAGACAGAAGCTTTTTTTCTGCCTGCATGTAGTGCTATATCAGATATGGATAGTGGATTTGGAATTCTTTATATTAGCCCTTTGAAGGCATTAATTAACGACCAATACCGACGTTTAGATAGTCTGTGTGAAATGCTTGATATGGAGGTTACCCCTTGGCATGGTGATAGTCTAAAATCAAAGAAATCTAAAGCAAAGAAAAATCCATCAGGCATTTTACTGATAACACCGGAGTCTCTTGAATCGTTATTAGTTAGAGAGTCGGGATGGGCTAAACAAGCTTTCTCAAATTTAAAATATATTGTTATTGATGAGTTCCATGCATTTATCGGTTCAGTGCGTGGACACCACCTTCTCTCCATCCTTAATAGGATAGAGCATTTATTGGGGAGGTTTAATAACCCTATACCTCGTGTTGCTCTGAGTGCGACTTTAGGCGAAATAGATAAAGTTCCATATTTACTTCGCCCTAATCAAACATTACCGTGCGACATAATCACTAGCAGTAAAAGTCAATCTACGCTTAAGGTGCAGGTTCAAGGATATGTTGAACCATTCGATCTAAAAGCTGATGATATCCGCGATAATGCTGAATATCAGATATGCCAAAAGCTGTATGAATTGTGTAGAGGTGACTCCCATTTAGTCTTTGCGAATAGTAGGAGTAGAACTGAAAGCATTGCTGCTCAACTTAGTGATTTTTGTGAACAGAAGATTGTCCCAAATGAATTTTTCCCTCATCACGGTTCATTATCAAAGGAAATTAGAGAAGAGCTAGAAGCACGTCTTCAAAAAGAAACTTTACCAACAACTGCGGTTTGTACTATGACACTTGAGCTAGGTATTGATATCGGTAAAGTAAATTCTGTTGTGCAGGTAACGGCTCCTCATTCCGTATCGAGCTTACGCCAAAGAATGGGTCGTTCAGGAAGAAGAAACTCACCCTCGATTTTACGTATGTTAATCGCAGAAAACGAGTTAAGTAAAAATTCAAATATCGTTGATTGTTTGCGCCTTGAGCTAATTCAATCATTAGCAATGATTCGGCTGCTCATTGAAAGTAAATGGTTTGAGCCAGCAGATAGTGGCTTAATGCATTTTTCCACTTTACTTCATCAAGTTCTTGCAACCATTGCTCAATGGGGAGGAGTTAGAGCCGATCAGCTTTTTGATTTGCTTTGTAAGAATGGACCATTTCAACATACATCCATTAAGCATTTTAAAGTGTTGCTAAGCCATATGGGGAATGTAGAGCTTATAACTCAGCTTTCTAGTGGTGAATTGGTTTTAGGTGTATTAGGAGAGCGTATAGTAGGCCATTACTCTTTTTATGCGGTATTTAAAACGCCTGAAGAATATCGGGTTTTAATTGGCAATAAATCCTTGGGAACTTTACCAATTGATTCTCTTGTTATGGAAGGGCAACACATTATTTTCAGTGGTCGTAGGTGGAAAGTTGTCGATGTCGATTCAGAGAAAAAAGTGATTCGTGTAGAAAAAACAAAAGGCGGTAAGCCCCCCAAATTTGGGGGTGAAGGAATGTCGATCCATAACAAAGTAAGACAAGAGATGTTCAAAATTTTATGTGAAGGCGATTACCGTATATCCGTAGGTAATCACAAAGTAGATTTTATAGATGGAAAAGCGAAAGAGCTATTTGATGAAGCAGTTGATTACTTCAATCATGCAAATTTGAAGCAGATATCAATCATCCAGCATGGTAATAGCACTTGCATATTCACATGGATGGGGGACAAAGTGATTAATACTTTGGTTGCTCTACTAACACAGAAAGGCTTTGAAGCAGGAGCTTATGCTGGTGTAATTGAAGTTGAAAAATCAGATGTTAATAGTATAGAAGTTTGTTTAACCGAGTTGAGTCAACAAAGTTATTCGTCAAATACGGAATTGGCAGAACTGGTGATTGAGAAAAAAATTGAAAAATATGATGAGTTCCTACCTGATGAGTTATTGAATGTTGGCTATGGCTACCGAGCGTTTGATATAGAAGAGACCTTAAGTTGGATAAAAAATGTGACCCTATAACTTTAGTAACTTATATATGAACTAGCAATTTTGAATATAGGCTCTGACCTGATCACACAATCGATAAAGTCGATAGCTAGCCAAAAGCGGAAGTTAGCTTTTGAGTTATTAACGAAAATTCAGAGTGTAAAGCAGACGTTGAAGAGTCAATAATAAACTTCAATTTAAACACTCTAGTGCATTAACGGCTGCAACTAATTTTGTCGTTCTAGAATTGGCGGAATTTTGCTGTTCCATATGAGAAGTAAACACACCAGTCACCATTCAATAGTTTGGCAAAACCTTGTGTGACTCACACTTGTGATACCGCTGACATGAATTCGTCAGCATTTCTTCCGTTTTTATCTGTCCACATTTAGGACATGCAATAGTCGATTAATGTTCTATATTCTGCCCGTATGCCTCTAACAGAGTTAACTATCTAGTGACTTAATGATCCCGCATGCTTCAATAGTATTGTTCGAACCACAAGCACTAGCCATCTGTTGTAATTCAGCTTTAAGCGCCCTTAATTCTTTCATGCGTTTATTCACTAGTGCAAGTTGCTGATCAATTAATGCATTAACGCTAGAGCAGCTTTCTTCTGGCTTATTTTTTAATTCGATAAGACGTTTAATATCATTGAGTGATATATCTAGGCTGCGACAATGCTTTACGAATTCCAATTGTTTAAGTGCTTTACTATCATACAGCCTGAAATTACCTTCTGAACGATTTGGATTTAACAGTAATCCTTCTCTTTCATAATATCTAATCGTTTGTATTGAACAGCCCGATTTTTTAGACAATTCGCCTATTTTCATCAATTTCCCCCAGACATTTGATTCTATAGTTACTATAGGGTCTATAGTATAGGTATGCAACAAAAAGGATATATAAAAAATGACTGAGAAATATTTAAACAATACGAATATCGTTAATTTTGAACACAAAGATATCCAATCCCTGATCGATCAACGAGGGTGGAAAAATTTGGATAATTTCAACAAAATTGGTGCCGCTTATCAGTTTGTAAAAGATGAGATTTTCTTTGGTTATAATGAAAGCGATGATATTACAGCAAGCGATGTGCTAGCAGATGGTTATGGGCAATGTAATACTAAGGGTAATCTTTTGATGGCACTATTGCGTGGACTAGGCATTCAATGCCGATTTCATGGTTTTACCATTGATCAGCAATTACAAAAAGGGGCTATACCTAGCTATGTATTTTGGTTAGCACCTAAATATATCATTCATAGTTGGATTGAAGTTTATTTCGATGGACGCTGGATAAACTTAGAGGGCTTTATATTGGATGAGCAATACTTAAGCTCGTTACAACAGAAATTTAGCGAAGAAAAAGATAACTTTTGTGGTTATGGTGTTGCGACAAAATGCTTCTCTACTCCAGATATAAATTGGCGCGGAACTGATACCTATATTCAAAAAGAAGGTATTCATGATGATTTCGGACTTTATGACTCTCCTGATAAGTTCTACCAAGAAAAAGGCACTAATTTGTCAGGCGTTAAACGTTGGATGTATCAACGAGTGATCCGTCACCTGATCAACTTCAATGTCGCCAACATTAGAAAGACGACAGTACTGGAGGTGCAAAATGCACAACCATAATCATAGTCATCAACATGGTAAAGATGACCGTATTGGTTGGGCATTTTTCCTTAATGTGACATTCACTATTATAGAATTTATAGGTGGTTGGCTCACTAACAGTACGGCGATAATGGCAGATGCAGTTCACGATCTTGGTGATAGTCTTTCAATAGGTTTTGCGTGGATTTTAAGTCGTTTTTCAGATAAAGAAGCATCAGATAAGTTTAGTTATGGTTATCGTAGACTTACACTCTTTGGCGCATTGATAAACAGTATTGTTTTAATCATTGGCTCAATTTGGATTTTATTTGAAGCAATTCCAAGGCTGTCCAATCCTGAAATGCCTGTAGTCGAGGGGATGTTAGGGCTAGCGATACTCGGCGTTGCCGTTAACGGATATGCGGTATTAAAATTAAAAGCTGGAGAAACCTTAAATGAAAAAGTACTTACATGGCACTTGCTTGAAGACGTACTTGGCTGGGTTGCTGTGCTTATTGTATCTATTGTGCTGTTATTTGTAGATTTGCCCATTTTAGATCCGTTACTATCTATTGGCTTCACATTGTTTATCTTGTTCAATGTTTTTAAAAATCTGAAATCAACAATTGTCTTGTTTCTTCAGGCCGCGCCAGATGAAGAAACTCAAGAAAGTATAAAACAGTCGCTAACTAACCTTCCAGAAGTTAATGGCGTACATCATCTGCATTTTTGGTCGTTAGATGGCGAAAGTCACGTATTAACCGCTCACATAGAATTAGTCGAAAAAACTGACGTTGATGAATTAATTAAACTTAAGGAACAAGTGGCTAAGAGACTTTCTGCCTATCGCTTGTCTCATACAACCATTGAATTTGAGTTTCCTAAAGAAACTTGCCGAGATGATGCGAATTAAACTTTAAAAATTAAAATAAAAAGATTAAATATAAAAGCAGCTTAAACATAAATTAAGCTGCTTTTTTGTTTTTAAATTTCGTCAGATTGCTGTTTACTACTCTCAGCGCCATGCGCCCATTGATATAAAATAGGCAATACAAACAAAGTTAAAATTGTAGAAGATATAATACCGCCGATAACAACTGTTGCTAGTGGTCGTTGCACTTCTGCACCAATTCCAGTGTTTAACGCCATTGGAATAAAACCTAAACTTGCGACCAGTGCCGTCATTAAAATAGGTCTTAAACGAATGATGGCACCTTCAATGATCGCTACGTAAAGGTCGCCTTTTTCATGCCAAAGATCTCGAATAAAAGCCAACATAACCAAGCCATTTAATACGGCAACACCTGACAATGCTATGAAGCCGACACCTGCCGAAATTGATAAGGGCATGTCTCTTAAATAAAGAGAAATTACGCCCCCAGTTAATGCTAACGGTACACCACTGAAAATGATCAATGCATCTTTTAATGAACCAAATGCAATAACCAAAATACCTAAGATAACAATTAGTGTGATCGGCACAACTAAGCTTAATCTTTTACTCGCTGACTCTAGCTGTTCAAAGGTTCCGCCATAATCAAGCCAGTATCCTGCTGGAATTTCTCCTTCCTGATTAATTTTAGCTTTCACTTCTTTGACAAAACCGCCTAAATCTCTACCACGAACATTGACGGTAACCACAACTCTTCTTTTACCGTTCTCACGGCTAATTTGAGCGGGTAAAGACTCTGATTTAAGCTCTGCAACTTCTTCAAGTGGCACATAGTTACCATTCTCAAGTGGAAGCGGCAGAAATTTCAAACCATCAATATCCGTTCTAGTTTGCTCCGGTAGACGAACAACTAACTCAAATCGTCTGTCTCCTTCATAAATGATCCCCGCAGATTCCCCCCCTATTGCAGTGGCAACCCAGTCTTGCAATTCGGTAACGTTCAATCCATACCTACCAAGTGCTTCGCGTTTAGGGATTACCGATAAAGATGGAACACCTGTGACTTGTTCCATTCTGGCATCTGCTGCACCATCTACGGTTTTCACAATATTTAGAATATCTTTTGCGGTAAGTAATAACCGATCCAAATCATCGCCAAATACTTTGATGCCCACATCAGCTCTAACGCCAGAAATCAATTCATTGAAACGCATTTGAATAGGCTGAGTGAATTCATAGTTGTTGCCCGGAATGTTTTTCAGTACCTCTTCCATTTCTTCAACTAATTCACTCTTTGGCTTTGAAGGTTCGGCCCAATCTTTACGTGGTTTTAAAATAACAAAGATATCAGCAATACTCGGTGGCATTGGATCAGTTGCTACTTCTGGTGTGCCGATGCGCGAGAATACTTTATCAACTTCAGGAAACGCTTTAATACGTTGCTCAAGTACTTCTTGCATTTCTACTGATTGCTCTAGGCCAGTCGATGGAATTCTTAATGCCTGTAGTGCAATATCACCTTCATTTAATTGAGGAACAAATTCTGTCCCAAGCGTAGTTGCTAACCAAAGGCTATACCCCATTAACAGCGTTGAGAATGAAACAATAATCCAACGAAATTTCATCGCCATTTTTAACAATGGTTCATAAATAGACTTGGTTGAACGAATAACTACACTTTCTTTTTCGCTGATTTTACCTTTCATAAACACAGCTACAGCAGCAGGAACCAGTGTAACTGAAAGGATCATTGCGGAAATTAACGCCATAACGACAGTTGCCGCCATAGGGTGGAACATTTTCCCTTCAACGCCAGTTAGCGTGAAAATGGGGATGTAAACAACAGTGATAATTGCCACACCAAACAGGCTTGGGCGTATGACTTCAGAAGTGGCTTCAAAAACAGTATTTAGGCGTTCTCTTAAGTCTTGCCTATGACCGTTGTGTTGGGCCTGTGCTAACCTACGGACAGAGTTTTCAACGATGATTACAGCCCCGTCCACTATCAAGCCAAAGTCCAATGCGCCGAGACTCATTAAATTGGCAGATACTCCTGCTTGCGCCATACCTGTGATTGTCATTAACATGGAAATAGGGATAACAGCAGCGGTAATGAGAGCTGCACGTAAATTTCCAAGTAGAATAAATAACACAACAATAACTAAAAGCGCACCTTCAACGAGGTTTTTGGTAACGGTTGCAATCGCTTTATCTACTAACGTTGTTCTGTCGTAAACAGGCTCTGCGGTAATGCCCTTTGGCAGAGATTTTTGTATTTCGCTGAGCTTATGTTCCACTTCTAAAGCAACGGTGCGAGAATTCTCACCAATCAGCATCATGGTTGTACCAAGCACTGTCTCAATGCCATTACGAGTAGCAGCCCCTGTTCTAAGTTCTTTGCCTATAGCAACATTGGCAACATCACTTATTTTTACAGGAATACCATCGTTCTTTTTGATGATGACATTGAGGATCTCATCTATTGTCGCTAGTTGCCCAATGGAGCGTACTAAAACTTGCTGTCCGTTTTGCTCGATATAACCCGCGCCACGGTTATCATTATTTTTACGTAATGCATCAGATATTTCTTCAAAGCTCACCTGATGAAAAAGTAATTTTTCAGGTTTCGGTGTTATGTGATATTGCTTGTTGTAGCCGCCGATACTGTTGACCTCAATGACGCCTTTAACTTGAGCCAATTGCGGTTTAATGATCCAGTCTTGAATTTCCCTCAGGGCAATAGCGGTGTAAGGCTCTCCATTAGGCATTTTCGCGTCAGGAGAAGCTTGTACGGTATACATAAATATTTCGCCAAGCCCTGTGGAAATAGGACCCATTTCTGGCTCTAAGCCAGAGGGAATAACGCCTTTTATCGCAGCTAGTCTGGCATTGATTAAGTTGCGAGCAAAATAAATATCGGTTCCCTCTTCAAAAATAACGGTTACTTGAGATAATCCATATCTTGACAGGGAGCGGGTGTGAGACAGCTTTGGCAATCCGGCTAAGGCGGTTTCTACAGGAAAGGTCACCCTTTGTTCCGCTTCCAAAGGTGAATAACCGGGGGCAGAAGTGTTTATTTGTACCTGCACGTTTGTTATATCTGGAACAGCATCAATGGGAAGTTTTTGATAACTCCACATGCCAACGCCGATGATTACCATAAGCAGACTTAATACTAAATAGCGTCTATTTATTGCAAGACGCAAAATTGATTCAATCATATTGCGTCTCCTAATCGTCGTCTTCTACTTCAGATTTCAATATATCTGCTTTTATCAGATAACTGTTTTTGTTTACATATTCAGTGTCTTTACTGAGGCCACCAGTAACCTCGATATAGTTCTTATCTGAACGTCCTAATACAAGCGGTGCAAATTCGTACTCTTCATCTTCTTTAACAAATACACCTAATTGTCCCCCCAGTTCTTGGATAGCAACTTTCTCAACGGCTAAATCCACCTTGAATTGATTTATTTTGACGTTGCCTTTTAATAATTGACCTGACGTTAGCTTTAACTCAGTGTTGTTTAATCGTACCCGTGCCAATACATAAGGTTGGTCTTTAGCTGGAATAATATTAGTGATGACTGAACTGAATGCGTGTTCACCTTGCTCAATATCAACATGCTGACCGACTTTGATTTGATTATATTGGCTGGTAAACACCTTAAATTCAGCCCACAAGGTGTCAAAATTGACGATTTCAAACAAGCTAGTGTTTTGCGTGATACCGCCAACATTTCCATTTCTCTGTAAAACGACCCCAGAAACAGGGGACGTTATTTTATAGGTATTTAAGCTTTCGTTAGATTCAATAACGGCCAATAGATCTCCTTTTTTTACCTTATCACCAACAGTGGAGTTTATTGTCTTTATAACGCCGTTATATCTAGCGCCAACTTGAAATAATTGTTCAGCGCCTATCGTCGTAGCGCCGTATACAGGCATAGTTTGGTTCAACGTTTTTGAAGCTAAATAGGCTGTTTCAACACCAAGCCTTTTTGCCATGTTATTGTTTATTTTGCTAATGCCTTCTTCGCCTTCATGTTCATCTTCACTAGCGATAACACTTTGAATGGGTGATAGATACCCAATAAAAATCAATAGTGCGAGTAAATAGTTTTTCATTTTGAATTCCTAAACGATTCAGTTAATAACTGAATCAATAAATTGTTATTAAACTTAAAGTGATGTTTATTTAGAGTGACAGCGCTTCGTTTGTTAGTTTTTCTATCTCTGCGCCATAAATTAGGGCAGCAGATGCCGCATCAATGAGGGTTCGCCGAGCATTTAACAGCTCTTGTCTAGCCGATACATAATCAAGATATCCATATCGACCTTTTTGATAGGCGTCTTGAGTATCTTCCAGTGCATCTTCAAGCATTGGGATAACCGACTGCTTTAATGAATTAGCTGTTAATATGGCTTGTTTTCTATTGGAGTATGCTCGTAGTAAGTGATTTCTAAACCTCAACTTAGTCGCCTCTTTCTCTATGGCAACTTGGTCACGCTCTGCTAGCGCACTAGCGATTGCACCAGAATTTCGCTTTTCAGCAAACAAAGGTAAGCTAAAGCCAGCGACCAGTGCCGTATCATTGGCTTCTTGAGAGCGCCTAACACCAACAGACCATTTGATATTGGCCGTTGACTCTGTTTTAGCCAACTGTAATTCGGCCTCTTTTAGTCGCTGCTCACTTGCATAAACTTGAATAGCAGGGTTTTTCTCTAATTTCGCAAAGAGACTGCTAAAGTCACTATCATTGCCAAACTGAAACAGATCTCCAGTTACTCTAGAGAATGACACTGATGTTTCTCCCCAGTAAGCTGATAAAGAAAGCTTTAGATATTCCAAGCGCTTTTGTTCAGATTGAAGGGTGAGGTTAGCCTGAGCAATAACTGCTTTTGAGCGTTTCACTTCAGCCTCAGGAGTAGCACCTGCGCGGTTACGCTGAGATACAATCTCTAACGTTTCTTGTGCTAAGCTCAAAGCATTTTCTGCCAATATAACTCTTTGTTGGGCTGCAAGTACTTCCACGTACTTCTCAGTGACTTGAGCCATTAAATTAAGCGCAGAGACTTCTTTCTCAGCATTGAGTAGTGCTCTTGATTTTGAAACAAGTCCAATCCGCGCTGAGCGTTTATCTCCCATTTCGATAACCGAAGATAGAGCGACTGTTAATTCAGCACTGTCGAATGCATTAAATTCACCTGAGCCTGCAAAGTTCTCAGCTTCAACTTCTAGTTCATAAGCAGGATTTAAACTTGCTGTTTGTTCTTGTCCTGTTAATGCGGTTTGTTTGAAATCAAATATTTTAAGTTCTGGATTTTGTTTAAGCGTCCACTGAATTGCCTCTTGAAGATTTAACTGCTTTTCAAAGGCATAAACATTAAATGTAAAAAGTGACAACGCGAGAAACGCGATATATTTAAGCCGAGGTGTTACACACCTCAAAATTGCTATCTTGCGATGCACACAGGTATTAAGTGCCATGTATACTTTCCTATAAATTTATATGTTTTTTTCGGTCATTAACATTTGACCTTTCATAATTTTCTATAAAATTTAGGCGTATTTAGGTGGGCGGAATGGCACCGAGATATAGCCTTTTAGCTCAGGAGAAACTAAGGCGTAGGTAAGGAAGTGATCTGTTGCTTGGAAAATGTTACAGGAAGAATCAGCATTTAAAAATAAGTGACAACAGCAACAAAAATTACAATTATCAATTGAAGAGTTGCTATTATTCACCTCAAGCATATTGGAGTCTTCTGGAGCTTTTAGCGGGGTAATAGACTTAGTTAGTGATGAACTAAAAGAACTTTCACTTAAGTTTATTTCAAGCTCTTCTAGCGAAAAAAACACAGACTGCACCGCGATTAAAATCATTATCACGTATGATATATTTGATTTGATATACGATGAGTGCATTATTTTCATTTCTCTGCTTAATACTTTAGCTGTAAGATGCGGCGAGCACCGTTTAAAACGACAAGAGCAATTATCAAACCAATCACTAAATCTGGATAACGACTGCTTGTTGCTGTAACTAATAAGCCAGCTAAAATTACACCAACGTTTGCGATAACGTCATTTGCTGAAAAAATCCAACTCGCTTTCATATGAGCGCCGTCTTCTTTGTTGCCAAATATCAAAAACAGACAAGCAACGTTAGCGATTAGTGCTATTCCACCAAATATCATCATTAAAGAAGAGATCGGTTCACTACCGTAAACAAAGCGTCTTACGACTTCGCTCAAAGCACCTAGCGCTAGAATAACTTGAAGCACACCAGATATATGTGCTGCTCTAAGTTTCATGCTAATACTTTTACCTACGGCATAAATAGCTAAACCATACACAGCAGCATCAGCAAACATATCTAATGAGTCTGCAATTAGGCCAGCAGACTGTGCAATAATCCCAGCAATTACTTCTATAAAAAACATGACTCCATTAATGGCTAACAACCATTTTAGGGTTGATGCTTCTTTCATCTCATTTTTTTGGGCTAAGTCTTTTGCTTTTGCAGCTTCTGTACTGCAACTTTGTTTAGTTGACTCTAACTCTGCACCGAGTTTAAGTTGTTGTAACTTTTTTGTTATCTCATCTAAATTTTCATCATGAAAAACTTTGACTAAGCGATTAGGAATATCAAACTGCAATCCAACTGAAGGCTGAATTGAGTCAAGTGCTAATCTGATCAATCTCTCTTCTGAAGGACAGTCCATTTGAGGCACTTTATATGTACTGACAAACGCGCCACTATAGTTATCTAATTGTGTATCAATTTTTACGTCTTCGTTGGTAGGAGATGATTGACACTGACCACTACATTTTTCTGACATATTTAACATTCCGAAACAATATTAAAATAAGTATAAAATCTATAGTGGCTATAGAGTCAAATAAAAAGTTATTTAATATGAAAAGTTTGGGAAGTAACTCAAATAGCTATTCCAAGAAAATAATTGTTAGGGGGTAGTGACAGCAAACACGGCTAACATTATTTGGACTGCCCGTTTTATACCGATGTTTATCTAAGATAAAAAATAGAAGAGCTATCTAGATAGAAAAAATTAACCGAGGATCCTAATTCCACATTAAAGTCGCGTTGGTGTGGAGTTACTAATTGTACAGAGGATATAAAACAAGATTTAAATTTAAAAGTAAGAGCAACGACTATATTGTTGGAACACTTGTCATGAGATACGCCAAGGCTAATGTCCGGTTTCGTATCTTTGCTGACCTAATCAACTGTACGATTAGAGTAAACCCAAAATCGAGAAGAGTCAGATCAGATATGAGCTACTACAGTTTATTTGATTTATACATCTTCACTTAATAAATCAAAATCCCTCTCCATATGATTCATAAAACACAGGCTTTTAAATCAAAATTCGGCATAAAGTGATTTATAACGAATAAAGGTTTAAATCATATGTATCATTGGCAACAAACAATTGGCCTCAATTTGAATATGATGTGACACGCTTTGAGGCAAGTGTCAGCGAGTATTCGAAAAAAGCCTACAGCATTGAACTCAATTTCAGCACTCTTACTATCACCTTGTAGTTGATAAGCTAGAGTTAAAAGTCAACTCTTTTAACTTGCTTAGCCCAACAGAAGCATCAAGCTTTAGAGCATCACAGTATTGAACGTATTCAAATACATTCAGTTTTCTTTCACAGGTTTCTATTCTTACCACTAACTGGTGAGGCTCACCTAATAATTCACCAAGATCACGTACAGTTAATCCCTGCTCTTTACGAGCAGTTTTTAACCATTCTATCAAGGCTTTATAACGCGAATCGTTTATATGCTTAATCATGGCATGAACTCTATTGCATAACCCTCTTGGCAACAAAACAGCACCAAGGTATGATGGCACTTTGGTGCTGTTTTGTTGCCAATATTATATTAAAAATTAATAGAAAATGTCATTAAGTATCAGGCGGCTGAGGTATACATGAATCAAGAAAAAAAAGAGATGTTCAAAGAGTTCAAACATTTGCTAGGTTCAGGAGCTCTTCGTATATTGCTTAATATTAAAATTGGGGAGCCGGCCTTGGACGGCTTAGCAGAACAGCTTCACCGTGATAATGCGCAGTTTCATAACAACAATATTAATATTGCTAAATGCTATAAGTTTTTAAAGTATCAATTAAATAAATTTGGCCTAGTAGGTATTCAGCAAGTAGAAAAAGATGAAATAGACTTAACACGCCTTTTCAGGTTTAAATTTGATTTTAAAATTGAGGACTGTGAAGTAAATTTTTTAATCCCTGACGCATGGGCAATATTACGTTTGCCTAATACAGAAGATCAAAGAATCATTAGATATAGAATATTTTTTAATTGTACACACAAGGACGTAGATTCAGTCAAATTATCTGAAACAATAATGAGCCTGCACCACGTTGCTCAAAGCCAAGATAAATTTGAATGGGTTACTCCATCTGGAATTAAATTCGTTTTATATAAAGATAGAATGTTAGGGTTTAGTGAATATGCAACGGATTACCTAGAACGAAATTATGTTCAACCGTATGTGAAATGGTCAAAAGGAGAGAAAACATGCCCTAAAATTTTAACGTTACCTGAAATAATAAATAGAGTGTAACTTATAAAAGCTTGGAAGGGTAAACAGCCAAAACTATATAATCATGTTTTAATTCTGGTCAGTACTTAGTTTACATATTTTGAATTTTATCATAAAAATTTTGATTTTATTGGTTTACATTTATATTAAAAGTGGAGGTAGGAAGAGAATACTTGGGTAGTTTACATTTATCTGAAGCGAACTATTAGAATATATAATAATGCTTGATAAAAAAGGCTTTATGAATTTCAGTCACTCACTCACTCAGTTTACATAAAAAAAACGGATTATAATGATAAGTCATGACGGTCACCGATCACCCATGT
>CAXBKC010000004.1:0-22969 GCA_963975615.1 uncultured Oleiphilus sp. | reverse complement strand
TAAGTATTTATTTAATCGAGCAAGTTTGAATCAAGCGCGACCACAAATATTTTATCTTCACCCTTGGGAGATAGATGCAGCGCAGCCACGAGTAGAAGGTGCGAGTTTGTTTTCACGCTTCCGACATTACACCAATTTAAAGCGCTGCCTGCCTAGGTTGGAAAGAATGATTGATGACTTTCCGTTTACCACAGTGAGTGAAAGTATTATGGCAGTGGGTATAAGTGAAAAGCTTACGTTAGAAGAACTGGCTCCGTAGTTTAGTTGGATTTATTTATAATAATTGGTTGGAATTTTATGAGTGAAAAAGAGAATAATATCCGCTGGCATGACCACTGTGTTCAGCGTCAAAGTCGGTCGGTTCAAAAATCACAAAAGCCTTGCATGGTTTGGTTTACGGGTTTAAGTGGGGCGGGTAAATCTACGGTTGCCAATGCTTTGGACGTGATGCTGTTTGAGCACAATAAGCATACGTATTTATTGGATGGCGATAATGTACGTCATGGTTTGAATCGTGATTTAGGGTTTTCTGATTCAGATAGAATTGAAAATATTCGTCGTATTGGAGAGGTAGGTAAGCTGTTTGTCGATGCCGGTTTAATTGTATTGTCGGCTTTTATCTCTCCGTTTCGTTCTGATCGTCAAATGGTGAGAACGTTGTTTCCCGCAGGCGAGTTTATTGAGGTTCATATCAATACTTCTTTGGATGTATGTGAGACGCGTGATCCTAAAGGTTTATATAAGAAAGCTAGAGCCGGTGTGATTAAAAACTTTACTGGTATCGATTCTGATTATGAGGCACCGAGCGAAGCAGAGTTGGTTATAGATGCTGGCTCTTTAGGTGTTGAACAGTGTGCACGTACTATCTATGAGTACTTGTTAGAGCGTGAGTATATTTAAGGGCCCAAGGGTGAAATATAACGCCGTTCGTTGAGCTAGTCGAAACGGACAATAAACGTGAATTCGAGGAAACTGGAACACCCTTCGACGAGCTCAGTGACCGCACTTTGCTTTTATTCGGGTGGTAGGGTGTATTTTACAATTCAATTGGGGATGCTGTGTTAGACGCTTTAATGGAAAAAAAAGGTGTGTTGTCTCGACAAATTGGTGAGGCAAAGCGTGAAGGTAAGGATATTAGTAATTTACTTGCTGAAATGAAACAGGTGTCTTCTGAAATTAGTAAGCTTAAAAAAGATCAGAAAAAAGCCAAGCAGGCACTTAAGAAAGAAGACGAGCTCCAACCAATAGATTCAGACATAGTTCATGAGACGGTCCGGCCAGCGCTTTTTTTAAATAGTAAGGAGTGTTTAGCAGTATCGTTTGAGGTAAGAAGGTTGAAGCAGGAAGAGTATTCAGCTTGGGATGCTTACGTTATATCTAAGCCTAATTCATCTATCTATCACTTGTCAGCTTTTAAGGCAGTTATTGAAAACTCATTTAAACATAAGCTTATTTATCTTGCTGCATTTACTACGGAAGGTAATGTTTGTGGGGTTCTGCCTGCAGTTGAATTAAATAGTCGTTTGTTCGGGCATTTTTTGGTCTCCTTGCCTTACTTTACTTATGGTGGTGTCTTGTCTGATTCGGAGGGTGTATCCGAAGCTCTTTATGCAACCTTGTTTGAAGAGTCAAAAGCTCTTGGTGTTGAGCATGTCGAATTACGTTCAACAACTGTGCAAAGTTCTCTTCAAAACGATATGCCTGCTAAGTTATCTAAGGTTTCAATGGTTAGGTCTTTGCCAGATTCGGTAGATCAGCTCTGGGATGATATAGGCACCAAGGTAAGAGCGCAGATTAAAAAAGCACAGCGTTTTGAATTAAGTATGAAATTTGGTAAGCAAGAGTTACTTGATGATTTTTATCAGGTCTTTGCCGAGAATATGCGTGACTTAGGGACACCTGTTTATTCAAAACAGTTTTTTAAAGAACTCATTAATTCTTCATTAAGTGGTAGTTTCGATATTGGTGTCGCTTATTTTGGTGGAAAGCCTGTGGCAACCTGCTTTTTGATGCGATATAAAGGAATGATGGAAGTTCCTTGGGCGTCTGCTTTAAATTCTGTTAATCATATGAATGTAAATATGTATATGTATTGGGAGATTTTGCAGTACGCTATTCGAACGGGGAATCAGTTTTTTGATTTTGGGCGTTCTTCAAAAGATGCGGGTACCTATAGGTTTAAAAAGCAATGGGGAGCAGAACCGCAACAGTTGTATTGGTATTACTGGTTGCCCGATGGTGGTGAAATGCCAGAACTTAACCCGAATAACCCGAAGTATAAGTTATTAATTTCAGTTTGGCAGAAATTACCTGTTTGGTTGACGAAGTGGATTGGGCCACCTGTTGTGAAGTATTTGCCTTAAATAGTAAACTTCCTTTCTTAAAAACTTAAAAACTTAAAAACTTAAAAACTTAAAAACTTAAAAACCGAAGCATCCGCTTCGGTTTTTTGTTAAAGCAAGGTTTGTCTTGCTTTAAATGCTAATTAAGCTTTAGCTTGCTTGCGACGTGCAAAGCCTAAACCGGCAAGGCCAAGACCTAATAGAGCTAAAGTGCCTGGCTCTGATACAGCTGTAACGTCAGATACGCCAATTACCATGTCATTATAGTCCAAATCACCGCCTCCGTATAAGTCCTCCCAAGCAACAATAACGCCACCGTTGAAGCTCATAGTATCGTAGATTGCAGCATGATCAACGCCATCAGCATTTAGATTAGTGTGCGTGTAAAATGTATTACCAACTGGTGTTGATAAGTAAAATCCGAACTCTCCACCAATTGATGCGCTAGAATCAAAGCCATCTAAAACGCCAGCTGTACCGCCAGAACCATCGATCCATGCAGTGCCTGCTAATAGATCAAAAAAGATAGATTTTATAGTAAATATACCTGGCTCATCTGCGCCGTTGAATATTTCAAGAGTACTTGTTGCCGTTGCGTTACCAGAAGAGTCGGTAGTGAATCCGTATATACCAAAAGCACTTTCATACCCAGCATTTTCTATAAGCATACTTGCAACTGCAGAGTCATAAGTTCCGTCAGTATCTGTCAAATTAACTGATTGCGCACCAGTATCAGCGATACCTGAAAACATTGATTGACCAGTTACTATATCTAAATTTGGAATAGCATTGGCAGAAGCTGTCGCTGCTAAAAGGGTTGTTGCGAGTAACGTTTTTTTAAAGCTCATAATATTTTCCTTAGTTTGATGTCGGGGTTGTGGATTTAGGGCTTTCCACTTCCATTCCGGCTTTACAGCAGGTTTGGTTTGTACCCTTATGCTTATAATAAAAACAAGTCTTATTGTGTTGGTAGTTATGTATTCTTCTTTGGTTAAAGCATTTATGGTGCCAATATAATTTTATCTATTTAAATTAGTGGTTTAAGTTGATTTGTGTGTGGGTTGTTTTTTGACTTCTAGATGTATGTGTAAATATTATCGACATAAAATAGTGGCGCGTTTTTATTGAATAGTAATGCAGTAAGTCATATGTATATTTACTTTGTGATATTTTTTGGTTGTAGCTTGCGGGGTATTATTTTATGTGGGTGTATTAAAAAACGGAGGATACGGTGCTTGAATAGTTTTTGATTGAGTCGATGTGATTTCATGTATGTTAATTTTGTGACGTTTTGGCTTGTTTTTATTGCTCTCTTGTCTAGGCTTCGATACATTGCGAGAGCATTTAACAGTCTTGTTCGGGATTAGCACAGGAGTGCTAGATTGATCTTTGTTTGTTTAACTATGGTGCGAAGGCTCAGGTTATTAAAGAATATGAAATAATGGAAAATTTTGAACAATACCGCCTAAGAATTGTATCGCTTTCTGAGTATTCGGGTTCTAATGGTTCTGACTTGTCTGAAGATTGGCAGTTATTGGAACAGTCTGCATGCACAACTTTTTTCCTATCTTGGTCGTGGATTTCTGCTTGGCTTGAGTCTTATGTTCCTGATGCCGACGTATTAAGTGTTCATTATAATGGTGAGCTGGTTGCTCTTTCACTATTATGTAGGAGTACTTTCTCTAACTGGAAGCGCTTTACCTCTCGCCGATTACATATTAATCAAACGGGTGATCCTGAATTAGATCAGATCTGGACAGAATACAATGGTATTTTGTGTTCCGCTGTACACGAAACTAAAGTCCAGTTATTGCTTATGTCTCATTTAGTTGACCATTATACTGGTTGGGATGAATTGCAGGTCGGAGCGGTGACAAAAAAACTTGCTAATACCCTACATGAATCATCAGATTTAACACGCTTAGATTTATGGCACTCTCCCTCGTATGGTGTGGACCTTAATGCTTTGAAGGCCGAGGGTGGAATCTTTTTAGACTCTTTATCAAGAAATACCCGCTATCAAATTCGTCGATCACTGAAACTTTATGCGACGTCTGGTGGTGTTAGGCTTCAATTTGCGCAGTCTGAAGAAGATGCACAATTATTTTTCACTGAAATTGCACCTTTGCATATGAATAGGTGGGGAGAAGAGCCGGGGGAGAGTGGTTTTTCCAACCCAGCATTTATAGTATTTCATCAGAATTTAATACGTGAGGCTTTCCCTCTTGGTCAGGTCGATTTGATCAAGATTTTATGTGGTGAGCGTGTGCTTGGCTATCTGTACAACTATCTATACCGTGGGCGAGTTTACTTTTATTTAAGTGGTTTGGTGTCTGAGAATGATGCAAAGTTAAAGCCTGGGTTGTGTGCTCATAGTCTGGCTATTCAGCATTATCTTGAACAGGGTTATTCGTTCTACGATTTTATGGGCGGAGATGATCGTTATAAATCTAGCCTAGGTGCTGTACATGAGTATTTATTTCAGATTGCATTACAAAAAAAGCATTTCAAATTTAAAGTTGAGACATTTTTGAGGAAAGTAAAGCAGAGATTGCAGTTGTAGCATTGCTTTACTTTAATTCGTTGGTTACATTCTGGTTCTAACAAAAAATAGGGAAGAAAGGTTCATGGTTAACAAGTTACTACTTGCTGTGCTAGTTGGTTTTGGTGTGCTGTTTTTAACAGCGTGTGGTGAATCTCAACAAGATCAATCTTATAGTGATCATATTTCACGGGCCCAGGCCTATCAGAACCAAGGTCAATATAAGGCTGCGATCATTGAATATAAAAATGCGGTTAAGAAATCTGAAGGTGATATGGATGTTATTTTGGGTTATGCAAAGATGCTTAACCGACTTGGCCAATATCCTGCTGCTTTAAATTTATTAGAACAGGTTTCAGCAGGACAAAATGAAAAATATTATCTTGAGTTAGTAAGAACCTATCAAGGCATGAATAAGTACTTTACTGCTCAAAAATTGCTTTCTGAACACTTAAATAATGAATCAAGCTTAGTAAAAATATTAAAAGCAGATAATGCTTTAGGTCTGGGTGAAAACAAGCTTGCTTTAAAGTCTTATGAGTTACTGATCAACGATCCTGTCGTTATAAATGAGGCTTTGTTTGGTAAGGCTACCGCGCTAGCAAGGTTGAATAATTTATCTGAAAGTATAGCCACAATAGAGCTAATCGATAAAGACCATATCTTATCTATAAAAGGAAATATTTTAAAAGCCGGAATTCAAATTGGTAGCCAGAGTCTCGAAGACGCAGAGACGACACTAAGTTCAGTTCTTTCTTCGATGAAAAACACTGATTTGATGGAACCAGAAAGAGCCGTGGTTCTAGAGCGATTGTCTTATGTTCTAACGCGTCAGGGTCGCTCTAATGAGGCCTATATTTATAATAAAATTCTTTCTGAAGCGTTTCCTGGCTCTAATGAAGTAAAAGCTCAATTTCAGTCTGCCGTCAAAAAAATGGATGGTGGTGACTTACCGGCAGCTAAAGAGGTTTTATTGGGGATACTTGAAGATTATCCCAGTTATTCAAGAGCCGCTCAGTTACTAGGTGTGATTAGTTATCTTCAGGGAGATATGAAGACTGCGTCTGAATATTTGTCCGAAAGTGTTGATCCTGAAGTGGCTACTGAAATGACTCGGCATATTTATGCCGCAACAAACTTAAAGCTTAATGATCCAAAAAAGGTTCTTGAGATACTTGAACCTGGTATTCAGAACTCTGAAAATTCTGCAACGCTTGCGCTTTATGGTTTGGCTGCTATTTCTGATAAGCAATACGATAAAGGTGAGAAAGCGTTATTAAAAGCGATCAAGTTAGATGGTAAGAATGTTCGTGTACGCTTGGCTTTGGCTAACTTTTATCGAAATAAACCTATTCCAGACTTAACTAAAGAAAAAGCCCAGCTTGATTCGGCCTATCTTACTTCGCCAACTGATAAGCAAGTTTTAAGTGATATGGTGTCGTTTCTTGCTCGAAATAAGGGTATTTCTGAAGCTGAGTCTTTCTTAATGAAGTCGGTTTCAAAGTATCCGGAAGACTATGCGAATAATTTTTTAGCTGCTTCTTTTGTGGCAGGCAAGGAAGAGTTTGAAAAGTCCTTAAATTACTTTCAAATAGCGCTAAAAGTAGCGCCAGAGGGAGAAGAAACGCTTAACGCAATGTTTGGGGCAGGTCGAGTTCAGTTGGCATTAAAACAGTCTACAGAGGCGTCAAATACATTTAATTCGATCATACAAAAATTTCCTGAGAGTCTTTTGGGGTATAAAGGGCTAATGTCTGTTTATGCTTCAGATAAAAATTATGAGGGTGCCATTCAGAAGTTAGAACAATATGGTGAAGAAAATAGGCAATTAGCACCTTATACTATTTTGATTGAGGCTTCTGTAGCGCGTAATGATCTGGTTTCAGCAAAAGCTTACTTTGAAAAAGTGAAAGAATTAAAAGTTGATGCAGAGGATCTGCGAAAGCTAGATCAGGGTATTCGATATGTTGAAGCAGTTATGGCAATGCAAGCTAGGGACTATCCTGAAGCAAGATCTATTGTGGCAGACTTGCTAAGTGAAAATGCAGAAAATTTGAGGCTGTTATCTTTCCTTGTTGATGTCGAAATGCAATCAGGGCAGGTTAATGAAGCGGCAAAAATATTGTCTCAAATTGAAAGTATTAATCCAGATCATCCAGTCGTGGATATGTTTAAGGCAGATCTAGCCATTGTTAAAAAAGATATGAATTCTGCCAAAAAACATTTAACCAACGCATGGAAGAAGTATCCATCTGATTCAGCTGCCGAGAAGTTATACAAAGTGATGGGCGCTCTCGGTGACTCGCAGAGCCAGGGTAAGCATTTAAAAAACTGGTTAGAAGTGTTGCCTTCAAGTTCTGTAGCAACGTTATATCAGGCTATAAGTTATCAGCAGACCATGCAAAAAACTAAGGCAATTACTGCTTACGAAATAGTGCTAGACAAACAGCCTGATAATGTTATGGCCTTAAATAATTTGGGTTGGATCTATTTTGAAAAAAATGATGATAGATCTTTGCCTACCTTGAAAAAAGCCGCAGAATTAGCGCCTAATAACGCTGCAGTTTTAGATAGCTATGGCTGGGTTTTGGCTAATAATGGCAAGAAAGAAGAAGGCCTAAAGTATCTTGAAAAAGCACACAAGTTAGCGCCGGATGAAAAAGAGATTAAAGCGCATCTTGATGAGATTAAAAGTAAGTAAAACCTCCTCCTAGCTCTCCCTTTTAAAAAGGGAGGGTTATCTTAGTCCGCATGGCTAATATTAATGCCCAGCTTCTCAGTTAAGTTGTAGAGAGTTGGTCTTGTTATCCCTAAAAGTCTCGCTGCTTTTGCCATATTGTG
This sequence comes from uncultured Oleiphilus sp., assembly GCA_963975615.1. GTDB lineage: Bacteria > Pseudomonadota > Gammaproteobacteria > Pseudomonadales > Oleiphilaceae > PZPK01. The sequence goes on along the minus strand of CAXBKC010000004.1, from coordinate 15,244 downwards.
TTGGGCTGCATTAAGGGCTTGAGTTATTGCCATTTTTTCAGCTGCATCCCTGATCTGTCTAAGATTAAGCGCTTCTTCTGCGATTTCTGAGCTACAGATTAGTTCCAGATCTGAGGCTGTTATGTGTTTCTCATCGGCCATAATGACTGCGCGCTTCACTTTATTGATAATTTCGCGAACATTTCCTGGCCAGCTATAGGCTTTAATTGCTTTCATTGCGTCATCGCTAAATGATAATTGAGGACGCTGCATTTGTTGAATAAAGTTCTTTAATAAGGCTTGTGCAATTATAATTGCATCGCCTTCTCTTTCTCTTATTGGAGGAATGTTAAGTGTTATCTCGCTTACTCGATAATACAAATCTTCTCTAAATAGGCCCTGTTCAATGTGTTGTTGAATGTTTTGATGTGTTGCGCACACGACTCTTACATCAACTGGTATTTGTTTTACTCCTCCTACGCGTTCAATCACCCTTTCTTGAAGAAACCGTAATAGTTTTACTTGTAGCGACATTGGCATATCACCAATCTCATCTAAAAAAAGTGTCCCGCCATGTGCGAGCTCAATTTTACCTTGTTTCATTTGAGTCGCGCCGGTAAATGAGCCTTTTTCGTGACCGAAAAGTTCACTTTCAAGCAAATTCTCTGGGATAGCACCACAATTGATTGCGCAGAATGGTTTTTCATTGCGTGCGCTGAGTTGATGGATTGCTTTCGCTAAAACCTCTTTTCCTGTACCTGTTTCTCCAAGCAGCAGAGTAGTGACATCAGCAGGTGCAATGCGCTCAATTGTTCGACATATTTCTAGCATTTTTGGGCTGCTAGCAATAACGCCTGCAAGATTGGATGAAGAGCTGCCTGTACTTAGTTCTTGGTTTTCTTTTTCAAGCTCAAACATTCTAAAGGCGCGGCTAACTATAAATGAGAGTATGTCTGCATCTAAGGGCTTCTGGAAAAAGTCGCAGGCTCCAAGGCCTACGGCTTTAACCGCGTTTTCTTTTTCTTCGCGCCCAGTGACAACGATAACCTTTGTGTTTGGAGATAAGCGTAGAATATCTTCTAGTGCTTGAAAGCCTTCTGTAGAACCTCCTGGGTCAGGTGGGAGGCCTAAGTCTAATGTGACAACCTGAGGCTCTTCTCTTCTAAGAATAGATAATGCAGTATCTCTATCTGAGGCGACGAATACATCAGTATCTTCGAAGCACCAGCGCATTTGACTTTGTAGGCCAGGATCATCTTCTACTATTAATAATTTTCTTTTCACGTTCTCGCCTCTGATCGCTTCTTTGTAATTTGTAATTAAGGAGTTTGATTTATCTGAGCATCATTTACTATAGGAATCTTTAGAGTAAAGCAGGTACCAAACCCGAGTTCACTTGTAACACTGATCGTGCCATTTATTTTGCGTAAGTATTCCTTGCTTTGATAAACACCAATACCCATGCCTGTTAAGCCTTTTGTGCTTACGAATGGTTTGAATAAGTGATTGTGAATGTAGTCCTCACTCATTCCGCTACCGGTATCTTGAATAAATATGTAGATAAACTCGCTACCAGACTTCGTTGCAATGGATACCTCCCCATCTTTAGGGGTTGCTTCGATTGCATTTTGCACAATATGACCAATAGCTGAGCGAAGCTCCTCTTTATCTGCTTTTATCCAAGTAGGGTTATTAAGTGCTTCAAGAGAGGGGGTAGGGCTTGATTTCTTATGGTTATGATATATGTCTAATAGTAGTTTACCTAACTCAACTTTTTCGGCTTCATTACTTTTGTTTGGGTTTTTAATCTGATGCAGAAGGTGATCCATTTTATCCACAGTGTGGCTAGTGGTTTGAATCATGTCATCAATAAAAGCCGGGTTGTTTTTGTGTTTTTCGGCATTTTTAACCAATAAAGACAATTGAGCAATGATTGTTTTTATATCATGTACCAAGAAGGCAGAGGCTTTATTGACCGCTTCAAATTGTTTCGCTGTCCCTAGTTTTTCTTGTGATTCGTGTTGATCGACATAGCTAGATGCTTGTTGCGAAACTATTTTCAATAGATCGTAGTTTTCCCAGTTCAAATCTAAGTTGGCTATGGGTTCTGATAAAAGTACAAGGCCACTAATGTGGTCACCGGAGCCTAAAGGAATGATTAGCCAAGGGTGTACTTGGTGGAGAATATCTTCAGGAATTTCAATTAATTGATATTTGCTCGGGTCGAGCATGTATTCATCTAAATTTATGATCCAGTCATGTTGTTTGAAGAAAACTACTAAGTCTGAACTACTATCTATGTTGCTTAATTTTCCTTCAATTGAACCTCTTTGAGAACGTAAAGTGAAATTACCATACTCATCTTTACACCAAATGGCGGCACTTGTACTGCCTACTAAGTCCGATAGGATCTGTGTTATATGGAAAAATAAAGAATGGTCTTCATCTCTTGATGCCAGTGCATTTGTACTTTTTATCCATTCATCACGGTAATCATATTTGTAGTCGAAAAAGTTTTTACTGATAAAAACCATGATTTTGGCCCGCAAAGCGGGAGAGGTAACTAGTAGTGCTAAGGTAATTAACCCTATAAAGATAAATAATGCGCGTAATGCTTCTCCCCAGGTGCCACCAAAAAAACTGATGTAATAACCACCAGCTGAAATGAAGATAAGGTAGATGCCTGCCATAATTAAAGTGGTGCTATGAAACACCATTTGTCTGGAGACGTGAATGCCGACAGCTTGTTTGTTACTTTGTATGATAGTGAAAGCGATAAATGGGACGACTAATGCGTTTATGAAGCCTCGAGCTTCCCAAAGGGGTTGGGACAGTGCTTTAAATAACATCGCATCGGTATATAGAAAAAAGTCATAAGCAAAGATTGAAGCGATGGCGATGGAGAAGTATTTGATACTGCTTCGTCTAAAGCGAATGATGTTTTTCCAAACTTGCTCAAGTAGTAAAATACCAACGATTGAGATAGATATTTGGAGAATAAGAATGACTTGGACAGATACAATTTGAATGCCTGAAATGCCTTGAAATAAGGTTATGGTCAACATTAAGGCAAGTAATAATAAAATACTCGATGAAAGATAAAACCTATCTTTATCTAAGTTTCTTTTTGGGAAAAGACTTGAGCCTAATAACGCATAAAGCACGTCAAACCATGCTGCGTTTCGGATGAGTTCAAGTGTGTACCTGACATAGTAAGGAATGTCGAGTTCAAGACTTTGACCTACCATTGCCGCTAACCAGATGGTGGTGGCTATTGATGCGATGAGAAGTGAACGATCACTCTGGCGCCTTAAACGCTTATTGGCGATAAAGATAGCGAGCAGGATAAATGCGATAGCACCGACGCTGTTGCTAATTGTGGAAAACTGAATTTGCATGTTTAAAATCTATTGAAAAACCTAAGTGTAGCAGAGACTAAGCCAGGCTTGTAATTCCTTCGTGTTTATAAGAGGAAGGCCAACTAATGAAGTTGGTCTTCGCTTACACTAGAATTTCCTTTTCCTCTATGATCAGAGGAGTGGACTTTATCCATTTCCCAAGGTAATAAACGATAATGAGGTTGTGATTGAGCAAAATTCATAAACGGGTATTTTATGATGTCGAAGTAAGGAGAGTAATCGAAATCGCTGGGTGTGCATAACTTCGGGTTTCGTCTATATATTTTAATTTCATGGTTTTCGCTCCGCCTAACAAGAGGCAATATCGGATACTGAATTGATCCAAAAGCCTCCGCTATCATGGTCGAGCAAACTGTTTTTGTGCTTTTGCCTACGCGTGTGGTAAATAAACTAGAACGCCATTTTCTGGGCATAATAAGCCAAGGAAAGAGGAATCGTAATAAATCGAATATTTGTCGAATGTCGTAGTCCGAGCCTAAACGACTAATCGCGTAGTTAATGACTTTTTGAGCGTCGCCAAATGTTATGTCTCTCGGGCGACAGATGCGCATATGGTCTCTATCATAGGCAGAAAGAGGGCGCACAATAGTGCCTCGGCCTAACTCACTTTCAATAATAAGCTGAACGTCAGGTTGACCGTCAAAGTACTCTTTAACTCTCTGTCTGTGAAGAGGGTTTTCAATTTCGTGAACTCTACCGATATAAAGTGCAGCGTGTGACCAGCGACTCTGAGTAATATTTTTGATTACATCGCTTGCTCGCGATCGTCCCTCTATCAGAATTACATCGCCTGGCTTTATTTCATAACGCATTCTTTCAAAGTCGCTCATAGGTATAGGGTTCGGTGGACGCTCATACGTCAGCCAATTCACTATAAAGTTAATTATTTTTGTTTTACTTCGTAAGCCCATTTCCTAAACCTTCTTATGTCTATACTATTGTGTATAGACATAAACTAGTCTTTCAACAAAGACAATTTTGTAAAATCTTATTGCAAACCATTAAAACGAACGATCCTTTTGGTGGTGTTTAAGGGGAAAAAGCATGGCAAAAACTAAACAAACGTCAGATAAAAACACTAAAAGTAAATCTGCAAAAATGAGTGAGCAAAGTGCGCAGTTATCTGAAAAAATTAAAGAGTCTGCTCGTCAGATCTGGCTTGCAGGTTTAGGTGCCTATAATAAGGCAGAAGAAGATACAGGTAAGATTTTTGATAAGTTGGTTAAAGAAGGCGAAGAAATAGAAAATCTAACGCGTGATGTGGTTGAAAAGCAATTTAAAGCGGTTGAAGATAAGGTTGAAGGCGTTCGAGAAAAGGCGAGCGGTACAATTGGCAAGTTAGAAAGCGTGTTCGATCAGCGTGTTTCTTCTGCATTGGAACGCTTGGGAATACCAAGTAATTCACATGTTGCGGCTTTGGAAAAGAGAATTGCTGATTTAGAAGCAAAGCTTTCTAAGAAGTAGCGTTTTAATTTGTTCGGGGGCGTATTCTCCGCTCTCTGAGCTCGAATAGCCCGTCGAAGGGTGTTCCGGTTTCCACGAGCTTACGTTTCTTATCCGTTTCGACGAGCTCAACGAGCGGTGTGATTGTTCAACAAGCGGGTAAGCTACAAATAAGCCTTCTTTAATTCATCCAGTAGCTGTCTCTGCTCTTTATCTAAAAATGGTGCTACTAAGGAAATTACTTGGTAAACGCCACGAGCAAGTGCATCTTCATTGAGTTCTTGTTGTGAAATAATGACGTAATTTAGCCAGAAGGTTGCAGTGAGTACGATATTCTCGCAGAGCGCTTCAATTTCACTATCATTAGCGTTGAAGTTGCCTTGTTCTTGAAGGCTATGAAGGATTTTTAAAGTCGCCTTTCTTTTTTTGCTGATAATTCGATTAAAGCGCAATCGTATATTGTCGTGGCGTTTTAGTACATGAACTACGTCTTGATATAAGAACCGGTATTTGGCAATTTTTTCAAAAATCAGGTGCAGAAAAAACCACTGGTCTTCGATATCCATAGGAGTGTCGGGCACTTCGAGTAAGCTATTTATTTCTAGTTCATACCAATTGAAAAGGTTGGTCAGAATGTCCGACTTACTTTTAAAATGATAGTAAAGATTGCCTGGACTGATATCTAACTCATCTGAAATTAGTAGCGTTGTGACATTGGGTTCACCAAGTTCATTAAACAGCTCGAGACTCTTAAACAAAATCCGGTCTTTTGTTTTCATGCTTAACTAACCACTCTTTGTTGCATTATGCGCGTTTATAATTTAATCCATCTTATTTGATATTTCTTATTATGCCTTGGTGAATAATGTTAATGGATCAATATAGAAATGTGTGATCTTTTCATCGTTAAATTTACTAAAAAAATGACTAGTCTGAGAAATGGTTTTGAAAATAGGTACGGGATGTTGTCGGCTACTTATTCTCACTTTGATTTCATTAAAGTCTTCTTTTATTTTTGTGAAGCGAGCTGTGATGCTAGAGGCAATAATATTTTCAGCTTGGCAGGGTTGTTCTTTTGCCAGAAACGCTAAGTAATGTTTTTCTTCGATAGCCGAAAGATTTTCTTTAGTGGCAATATGCCGCATTTTTATGCGTTCTAAGATGCAGTGGGCGTATGACTTTGGTTGTTTCATGGCGAGTTGCCTGAACGCTTCCCAAAAATAACTGTCTGTTAAGTGTTTGAACTGGTTTATATCGCTTAAACACTGATCCACAAAGCTAAATATCTCTTCTTTGCTCATGACCTCATCAATGGCTGCTCTTAGAAGCCAGTCAAAACCTTGGGCAGTTTTGTGTGCGTACACTTGCCGATACATTTGATGGCGGCTATACACGAAATCCTCCAAAGAGCTTAGACTTTTTTCTGCAATGGCCAAACCAAACCAGTTAGTCTGATCACACCAACCAAAATGTAAATTGCTTAGAAGGTGGTCTAAGTTAAAGCCGCCAATTGTGACCGATGAATGAAAGCCATCCCTTAGCATGTAGTCTGCTCTGTCTGCATCTAATTCTCCTGAGACGATACTGGAAAGAACATGTTGTAGTTTCTTTGCTAAATCGTTTGGTGTAGTTAAGGATGCGGCATCTTTGGTATTAGATGCTTGTATTAGAGGCCATAAATGTTCTGCATGATCTTGAAAGGTTTTGCTTGGCAGTATGGATACAGTTTCCATTAACGATAATGTGTCGTTAATGGGAAGGTGCATATTATCTTGGCCTATATCGTTTAAGATTTGCCATGCCGCCCTAACTGAGAAATGTTCATGTTCTAGTTGTTCGGGCACTATCGAATAATATTGTTGATATTCAATGTCTTGCCATAAGCATTCAAATCGACCTGGGTTTGAAAGTGATTTCTTGATGCTTGGGGTGCGGTTAAATTGGTGCGAGAAGCTGCTATGACCTACGTCGTGAAGCAGGCAAGCACTTCGAACTAGTTGATTGAAAAAACTAATCGCATTTAGCGTATCTGTTGTAATTTGTTTTTTGATTTCTGGTTTATGTTTTAGGCTGTTTTCGACCATAGCGCGAAACATCCTGCCGCCAACATGCATTACGCCAATACTGTGCAAGAAGCGTGAATGTGTTGCACCAGGAAAGACTAAAGAAAGAATGTCGTTCTGGCAGATATATCTGAGTCGCTGAAATAATGGGTGATCGATAATGGCTACCTCATGATCAAGAAGAGGGATACCACCATGAACGGGGTCCATGATCAATTTTTTATGAATGCCTAGAAGATCATCAATGTTCAAATTCAACTGGTTTAACTCGCTATAGGTTAGGAATATTTTTTATGAATTATAATTTGTTAGCTAAAAAACTATTGTAAGTGAAGTTAGGGTGAATACTCTAAAATATGAGCATAGCCTTGTTAAAACAAATATGAACTGAAATTTAGGTTATTACGAGCAATAATTATACAGTTTGATTATGATTGTTCAGTAGTTTTAATAAATCAGTATGCTGATAAAGATTTGACAAATAAAGTTTTTTTCCATTAGACCTTTAGTTGCTTTGACCTATACTACTTACTATGTTCATAAACTCATTAGCTAGTGAAAATGTTGTTTGCCATAGTAAGTACAAAAAATAATAATTTATTATCCATAGATGGTCTAAAAATAGTGAATTTTCAGAGAGATGTGTTGGCGGAGAAACGTGTGTGACTAGTTTCGCAGATCGTATTTTTGTCATAGATTCAGATGCGGGTGACCTAAAGCTATTAGCAAATTATTTAAGTGCAAAAGGCTATGTCGTACACGCTTTGTCTTCTTTATCTGAAGCAATAGATATGATGCATTCATCCTACCCCGATTTGATTTTTGCCGATGTTAGCAATAAAGAAATTCCATTATTTCCTTGCGTGTCAAAAAGTACCTCGTTGGTGCCGTTGGTGGTTGTCTCTAAAGTCCAGACCTCAGGTGATGTGGTTGCTTGTTTGAGGGCAGGGGCGACTGACTTTATTCTGAAGCCTGTTAAGGATTATGCAAGTGTCGATCATGTCATTGACCGAATACTAGATAAGATACGTTTAGCTAAGCAAAACAAACATCTACAAGAAGAGCTTGAGCTTGGTTATAAAAAGCTAACAGCAGGTATTAAAGAATTAAGAGAAGACCAGAAAGCAGGCTTACAGATTCAAAAGAAAATGCTACCGAAAGTAAAAAAAACTGTTTGCCAGTATTTATTTGAGCATTCTGTTAAGCCTTCTCTGTATTTAAGTGGTGACTTTCTAGACTATTTTAATCTAGATGAGCATAGATGCTTATTTTACTTTGCCGATGTTTCAGGGCATGGTGCGTCTTCCGCTTTTGTGACGGTTTTATTGAAAAACCTAAGCATGCGTTTAAAGCGGAACTTTAAAAGAGGCTCTAGTGATCACTTGTCTGACCCTGCTAACTTTTTAAAAAGAGTGAATCATGAATTGTTGTCTACAGATCTAGGTAAGCATGTCACGATTTTTGTAGGTGTACTGGATAATAGAACAAACCAATTGTCTTATTCGATTGGTGGTCATTTCCCATTACCCATTTTGTCATGTAATGGGCATGCAGAGTATTTGAATGGCAAAGGTATTGCCGTAGGCTTAGTGCCAGAGCCTCATTATGAGGTGTACAAAAAAACCTTAGACCCTGGATTTAAGATAATTATTTTTTCAGATGGCATTCTTGAGGTATTGCCCGAGATGTCACTAAGTGATAAAGAAAAGTTACTGTTGGAAGTGGTATCCAAGCATGGGAACGGTATAGACTCATTACTCGTTTCACTTGGTTTGGATAACTATGATGATTTACCGGACGATATTGCTGTATTGAGTGTATTGGATAAACGCTCAGCATTGTAATCCGGTGCTTTGGAAAGCGCAGATTAGCTATCGGTTGACAGGACTTCTTTCTGAGAGCTAAACGGTTTACCTAAGTAGTGTATACTTACATTTACAGGTTACGCCTGATAATTAAGTGTCACTGGTGAAATTATGTTACTGCATTGATTGATGTGGTTTGAGTACGTGGTCAATATAGGCCGTGTTGCTCAATAAGTTTCGATTTAAGCAGAAGTTATGGCGTTAAATTATGAAGTCTAGATGTAAAATATTGCAAGCAGATTGTAGTGGTGTTCATGTACTTAAATTAGTGGGTGAAGTACGTCTGAATTTTTGTTCAACGATTGACAAAGCTATTGAATCGACTACCAAAGATCCCGATTTTGCTACCGTTGTTGTGGATTTGACGGAAACAACCTTAATTGATAGTACCACCCTTGGTATGCTTGCAAAGCTCGCTATTATGGCCAAGAAGAAGAGTCACTTTCTCCCCTCAATCATATCAACCAACCCAGACATCACTCGTATAATAACAACCATGGGCTTTGATACTGTATTCATAATATTGGAAAAACCAGCTCGGACTCATCGAGCGCTTAAAGAGCTGCCTATTTCTGAATTAAATGAAGATGAGTTAAGAACAAGTGTATTGAATGCGCACAAAATACTTATGAAGTTAAACGAACACAATCGTGAACAGTTTAAAGACTTGGTTGCAACACTTGAACAAGATGTAGATGGTCAGGCGGCTTACGGCGGCCTTTAGAATGAAAGTGAATAATTAGTTTCGAGCCTCGCGTACTTGTACCACACTAGTTAAATCTGATAGTTTTAACATATTCATGCAAAGATGCTTATTTTGCAATTTTGCTCTCTTGATAATCTTTTTTTGGGTCGATACATGACTGAAACACAACCAGTAATTGCTGTTTTAGGTGGCGGAAGTTTTGGTACCGCTATAGCAAATATTGCCGCAGAGTCGGGTGTAAAAACTTATTTATGGATGCGTAGTGAAGCAACAGTTGAAGAGATTAAAGAGACTCGGGAAAATGCTAAGTATTTACCCGATTTAATGCTTCATGAAAACTTAATTCCAACTAGCTCTCTAGCAGATGCAATTCAAGATGCAGAAATAATTTTTTTTGCTATTCCAAGTAAGTCATTTAGAACAGTCGTAGAGAGTGCGAAAGAATACATTCGTCCAGATCAATATATTGTTAGTACTACTAAAGGTATAGAGCCGGGTACTCTAAACTTGATGAGTGATATTTTGCATGCAGAACTTCCAGATTGCCCCTATGGTGTGATGGGTGGCCCTAACCTGGCGAAAGAAATTGCCAAGCATGAATTAACGGCCACGGTGATTGCCAGTGAGCATTCTGGCTTAAGAAATTCAGTGCAAGATATACTGAGTTGTGCCTATTTTAGGGTGTATGCCAGTGCAGATGTCTATGGTGTAGAGTTGGGCGGCGCACTAAAGAATATTTACGCTATCATGGCGGGAATTGTTGCAGCAAAAGGTTTGGGTGAAAATACAGTGGCGATGCTGTTAACTCGAAGTTTGGCAGAAATGGGCCGATTTGCACAGCATCAGGGAGCGAACCCATTAACGTTTCTTGGTTTGGCTGGAGTGGGCGACTTAATTGCTACGTGTAGTTCACCTCTGAGTCGAAACTATCGCGTTGGTTTTGCCTTTGGTTCAGGTAAGACGCTGGAAGAAGCTGTTGAAGAATTGGGTGAAGTGGCTGAAGGTGTTAATACCTTAGCTCAAGTAAAGCGCTTTGCCGATGAAAACTCTATCTACATGCCTTTAGCTCAGGGTTTATATGAAATGATTTATAACAAGGTACCTTTGACTCTGGTTATTGAGAAGTTAATGTCCGGTGAGCAAAATACTGATGTTGAGTTTACTTTATCTAAGGAAGATGTTTGACGTGATTAAAATACTCTATTTGATTTTGTTTTACTTGATCTATCGAATTACCGACATTGTTTTATTATTAGTTTTGCTTGTTCAAACTATTTTGAATATTTTTTCAGGTGGGCCAAGCGAATCCATTAAAGAGTTTGGTAAAAGTTTGGGCATTTATCTTCAGCAAATAAGTGAATTTTTGAGCTACGCGAGCGAAGAAAAACCATTCCCGTTTTCAGATTGGCCAGAACTAGGCTCTAATTCAGATGAATTAGAGCCTAGTTCTGCAAGCATTGAGGCAAATTTAGCAGATGATCCTGAGCAGACTGGTAACAATCGCGATCTAAAGCCTTCTGAAACAGATTCAAAAACTACTTAGTAATTGTTAGGAAAGGTGAGGGAATGAAGCTTTATATCATGCGCCACGCGCAAGCCTCTTTTAATGCGCCATCGGATAGCGAGCGCTCGATAACACTGCTTGGGGCTGATCAAACCAAAGAGCTGATATTAGAGCATGCCGGTAAGTTGGCTGACATAAATCTGGTTTGGTCTAGTGACCTTAAAAGAGCAAAGCAAACTGCCGCTATCGTTACTGAGATGCTGGGCTTAGAGCCATCTGAAAAAACCTTTTTGAGCCCAGATGGTGATCTGCGAAAGGTGTTAAGTGAGTTGCAAAATCTCAGAGCGACAGATTGTTTACTGCTGGTGTCTCATCAACCTTTGGTAGGTGAATTGGTGGGTTCGTTATTGGATGGCAATATAAGGCGTGCTCACCCATACAGTACCAGCGAAGTAATTGCATTAAAGTTAGATATGTTTGAGCCTGGAATGGCGACTCTTGTTGGGCAATATTTACCTTCTTAAAGTAATGTTGTCATTAATTTTTTTAGTTGGACTACTGCTTTGGTGAGGTTTTCTTCTGTGGTGTAAAAATGAGGTGAAAAACGGATGCCACCGCCTCGATGAGCACAAATTACGCCGTTCTTCATTAATTCTTGATAAAGCTTCCCGCTATCAATATTTTTGAGCCTGAAGTTAACGATGCCGCTTTTTGCAGGAAGTGTGATGTCACTATTAAACTGTATGCCATCTATCGTGCTTAACTGTTCAATCAGAAACTGAATTCGTTGTTGAAGCTGCTTGTAGATATTATCGACACCGACTTTCAGAATCAGTCCAAGGCTTGCATTTAATGCGTGAATGCCCAGCATGTTTGGGCTGCCGCATTCGAATCGAGTAGCATTCTTTGCTGGTTCCCAGCTTTGTTTATCGTAATTACCTTTCTCTTCAACCATGTGCCAACCAAATTGGTGTAACTTGAGTAGGTCGATCTGTTTTTTATTTACATACAGTAGTGCAAGACCTTCTGCCGCCATTAGCCATTTGTGACCGTCGGCAACGATAAAGTCAGCTTGAATTTTTTGCTGATCAAAAGGTATGACTCCTAAACTTTGAATTGCGTCAACACAGAGTAAAGTCTTATTGTTTTGGCAAAGTTTTGATAATGCTTCTAAGTTTATGCATAAACCGCTGGCATACTGAACAGAGCTAATGGAGACCAGTTTCGTTTTTGCAGTAAGGTGTTGGCTAATGGCTTGGACCGGGTCTTCATCTTGGAAGTCTGCAATGATCAGTTTGACGCCAAATTGCGATAAAGATTCCCATACGATTCGGTTTGAAGGAAACTCCAGATTACTGATAATGACTTCATCACCGTCTTTCCACTCTAAACCATAAGCAATAATTGATAGAGCTTCAGAGGTATTCTTTGCTAGGGCAATTTCATTTGTGCTTTCAGCATTGATTATCTGTCGAAGGTTTTCCCGTAAAGCCTGTTCTTCTTTTAACCATTTCGGGTAGTGTTGAGCCCCCCTCACTAAATTTTCATGAGCAAATGAGCTGACAGCTTCGCTTGTGCATTTAGGCCAAGGGCTGACGGCAGCATGGTTCAAATAACAAATATCTTCAGCTTGAGGAAATTGGTCTTTAATCTGTTCGATCATTGCTCTAGTATCCATAAGGATTGATGTTGGGAATATTCGAAGATATTAACAAACGAGCTAGCATCAGCATAGACTTAATGAAACACGCGGCACAAGAGAGATTAGCGAAGTATGAATTACCTACCGATTGATTATATAGAACCTGTTTTTAGACCTCCTTCAGAAGCACGATCACTGATACTACAAGTGAGTAACGGTTGTTCATATAATAAATGTACTTTTTGTGAGATGTATACCGCCCCCCAGAAAAAATTTAAGCCGAAAGCCCTTTCTGAAGTAGAGCGGGAGCTTGAAGCAGTTGCTGCGAAAATGCCTGAGATGCGTCGTTTCTTTCTTGCGGATGGCGATGCGATGACGCTGTCTTACAGGCGCTTGAAGGAGATTCTAGAAAGCATCACTCGTTTTTTTCCAAACAGAGAGCGTGTGACAGCCTATTGTTTGCCTAGAAATTTAAAAAATAAAACGGTCGAAGAGTTAACTGAATTACGTGAGCTAGGCTTATCCATGGTTTATGTAGGGTGTGAGTCGGGTGACGATAAGGTTTTAGAGTGCATTGTTAAAGGCGAGACCTACGAAACGTCTAAGGCGGCACTTTTAAAGCTAAAAGCGGCCGGTATTAAGACCTCCGTGATGATCTTGAATGGTTTGGGTGGGCAGAAGTTTTCCAAGCAACATGCGATTAACTCGGCAAGATTAATGAATGAAACTCAACCCGAATTTGTTTCAACCTTGGTAGTGTCTTTCCCTATGGGGGAGGAGCGCTTTAGGTCGGGGTTCAATGGCGACTATGTTCCTTTAGAGCAAGAGCAGTTGTTTGAGGAAATAAGATTGCTTGTGGCTAGTTTTGAACTTGAAAATACGGTTTTTAGGTCAGACCATGCCTCGAATTATCTTGTACTTAAAGGAAATTTAGGTGCAGATAAGGAGCGCTTGTTAGAAACGATTGATATGGCAATCAATAAGCCGGGAGCGATACCTTTACGACAGGAGTGGCAAAGAGGTTTATAGTCGTATAAATAGTTTGATAGAAATTCCAAACCGGAGAATACAATGGCTGAGCTAAAAAAGAAGAACTTCTCGGACTTACCAAGCTTCGCATCCGATATTCGTAAGCTATTGAAAGATCCTAAAACCTTGCCGCCAGTTGAAAGCTGGAAGCCTGAGAGGGAGGGGGAGATTGAAATCCTCATTAACTCTGCAGGTGAATGGCTCTATCAGGGCAATAAGATGGAGCGGCTGTCAGTGGTGCAGTTGTTGTCGACTATTCTGCGAAAAGATGGTGAGGATTACTTCTTAGTCTCACCGGCAGAAAAACTGAAACTGCAAGTTGAAGATGTGCCGTTTGCTGTGGTGATGATGGATGTTGAGGGGGAAGGTAAAGATCAGTCTTTACATTTTTCTACACAGGTAGGCGATTGTTTTACGCTTTCTCAAGAGCATGCGTTAAGGCTTAGTTATAATGAGAAAGGTGAGCCCTCGCCATATATGCATGTAAGAAACGGCATGGAAGCAAAGTTAAATCGTTCAGTTTATTATGAGCTTGTCGATAAGCTAATTGAGTTGGATGCGAGTGTGGCAGAAAGTCAGGTGGTGACGCAGGGAATGTCTCAGGGTGAGTCTGTACCAAAAAATGACTTGCCTACGGTGGGTGTTTGGAGTGCAGGCAAGTTTTTTATTTTTTAGCTGGCCGAATTAACGAACTAAATTGGAAAGCTTTGGTTTTGCTTCAGGGTTCTTCTTCAAAAGAACGATTACTTTGCCAATAGATTGAACTAGCTCTGATTTGGTCGCTTCGATAAGCGTAGCCATTATTTCGCTTCTATCATTGCGATCGCCAATCGCGATTTTTACTTTGATCAGTTCGTGGTCATGTAAAGCTCTATTTAGCTCTTCAATCAGATTTTCTGTTAGGCCTTTGTCGCCAACAATAATCACCGGATTCAGATTGTGTGCAATGGCTCGATAGTGTTTTTTGTCTGCGTTGCTAAGTGTCATTGTGGCTTTGCCTATGTGTAAACGTCTAAAAAGTGCGCGCATTCTAACAGTAATTGATGAAATTGATAACAAACAAAATGATGAATTCCTATTACGTTTTTGTTTTAGCACTCTGGTATGATGTACCGCATTCAAAAGATCCAAAATATGAGTAAGCAGGAATTTTATTATGGCGCGTTCTAAGTCGAGTGCTGGGTGGTTAAAAGAGCATTTTGACGACCCGTATGTTAAACAATCCCAAGCTGATGGTTATCGTTCAAGGGCGAGCTATAAGCTGCTGGAAATTCAAAAAAAAGATAAGCTTTTTAAGCACGGCATGACTGTGATCGATTTAGGCGCGGCGCCAGGCGGTTGGTCTCAAGTCGCCCAGGACTTGGTGGGTGAAAAAGGTAAGGTGATCGCAAGTGATATTTTGCCGATGGATGCACTGACGGATGTGGTATTTGTGCAGGGTGATTTTACTGACGAAAAGGTTTTTGATGAGCTAATGTCAAAAATAGATGGCAAGGTAGACCTTGTAATTTCAGATATGGCCCCAAATATGAGCGGTAATGCTTCTGTTGATATACCTAACGCGATGTACCTTGTTGAGTTGGCGTTGGATATG
>CAXBKC010000003.1:0-23945 GCA_963975615.1 uncultured Oleiphilus sp. | reverse complement strand
CGATCTATCAGAAAAGATTGAAACGGAATTAGACAGCTCATCAGCTCACCACATTGCGAATGTTTTGCGGATGAAGCAAGGCGATCAGCTCAGGTTATTCAATGGCAGTGGTTATTTCTTTTCTGCATCCATTACCCAAAGTTCGAAGAAAAGCATCTCAGTATTCATCGATTCTTCAGAGAAGTCGCTCACCGAATCTTCGCTTCATACGCATTTAGGGCAGGTCATGTCGCGCGGTGATCGTATGGATTACGCCATTCAAAAAAGTACAGAAATGGGTGTAAATGAAATTACTCCATTGATGAGTGAGCGCTGTGAACTAAAACTAAAATCTGACCGCGAAAGCAAACGTTTAGCTCACTGGCAGCAAGTAGCGATTAGTGCCGCCGAGCAATGTGGCCGCGCAACAGTTCCGAAGATACATCCAGTTAGTTCTTTAGAAGAATGGCTAAATAAACAGCGTGACACAGGCCTGTCTTTAGTTTTTCACCATCGCGACACTCAAAATTTAGCACAGATCCAACCGCCGCCCAGCCACGTAAACTTACTAATCGGCCCTGAAGGCGGTCTTTCCGAAACTGAGATCGAGCAAGCGAAGCAAGCTAATTTTATGGCCTGTACTTTTGGTCCAAGAGTCATGAGAACGGAAACTGCTCCCGTCGCTTGTTTAAGCATTCTGCAATGGCTCTGGGGAGATTTCACCTAAACCATGTTTTAGACATTTCAATGCTGCTTCCATTTTTCGAAATAACGTCAAAACAAGAACACAAACGGAACCCAATATGAATAAATTTAAACGCTTACACCAGCAATATCTTTGGTTTACTCCTTTGATGATTTTGCTTGTTGTATGCCTCATTATTTTTTACCTTGTTTCAACCAAGCCTGTTCCGACCAAACAACAAACGCCAGAAAAAGAATGGTTAGTGGCAACCGAAAGCATTCTGTTCACCACCACAACCCCACAAATCAACTTGTTGGGCAGAGTGACCAATCCCTTTGATTCTACCCTCAGTGCGGGCATCATCGCAGATGTTGCCGAAGTACCTGTTCGAGATGGTATGTTGGTTAAGGCCGGCGACCTTCTTATTAAACTGGATGATCAGGAGATACAGCTAATCGTCCAACAAAGACAAGCGGATGTAGCAGAACTCAATGCCCAAATAATGTCTGAAAAGAACCGTTACGCTTCAGATCAAGCAGCCTTAAAGGAAGAGCAGCAACTGTTGACGATTGCAGAGAATGGCGTCAAACGCCAAGCGAGCTTACAAGCCTCAAAGTTAGTTGCACAAGAACGCTACGACGCAGCAGACTCTCAACGCGCGCAAACAGCACTTTCTGTCAATGCCCGCAAACTAAACTTAGCCGACCACCCTAGTCGCCTCGCACAACTTAAAGCACGTTTAATGCGCGCTGAAACCCTACTAAATAACGCCCTACTCGATGCCAAGCGTAGTGAAATAAGAGCCCCATTTGATGGTGTGATTACCTCGGTAAGCGTTTCGCCAGGAGAGCGCGTTCAAATGGGTCAAGCACTGGTTTCACTATATGACAACAACAATATGGAAGTGCACGCACAAATTCCAGACCGGTATGTTAGTGAAATTAGAGACGCTTTAGCCGCAGGTAAGCTAATCAAAGCACGGTCTTCTCGCTTCGGCCAGTCAAACGAGTTATTCCTTAAACGCTTATCCGGTCAAGTAAAAACCGGTAGTGGTGGTATAAACGGAATTTTCATACCCTCTGATGCCAGCCAAAGTTTTATCCTGAATCATGCAATTGAAATAATGGTTAATTTACCGGCCATTGAAAACTCAATCAGTTTACCACTGTCTGCTATCTATGGTTCAGACAGAGTCTACCGTGTTGAAGACGGTCGCTTACAAGCGATTAGCATCCAGCTAACCGGAAAGGAGCTTGATCCTTTAGGCAAAGAAGATCGTGCCATTATTGAAAGTAAGTTACTGAGCAGTGGCGACATCATTGCGACCACCCAGCTCCCAAATGCCATCTCTGGTTTAAAAGTCAAAGTGAGAGATTAAGCCATGATGCCAAGTCAGCAAGAGTCAAACCCTGGGGATCACCGCTCCGATCTTATAGGTCGCTTTGCACAGCATAAAGTCGCCGCAAATTTATTAATGCTGGTTATGCTATTAGCAGGAGCGGTCTCTCTGCTTAAACTAAACACCCAGTTTTTACCCAATTTCGAACCCGACTTCATCACAGTGCGGGTGGCATGGCCGGGTGCGCCTGCTGAAGATATCTCAAAGTCGATAGTTACACCTCTAGAGCAGGAACTGCGTAATCTCGACCATGTAAAAGAGATGCGTTCTACCTCCTTCAGAAGTGCCGCCATTATCGTGCTTGAGTATGACGAAGGCAGTGATATGGGCTTGGCCTTAGATCAGGTAAAAGAGTTTGTTGATGCCGTTCGAAATCTGCCTTCCGACTCTGAAACGCCTGTTATTTCGAAAGTATCGCTGAATGAAGAAGTAGCCACTCTTATTCTTTCTACAACAGGCACACTTGAAGAATTAAGGCCGCTTGCCTTTAAATTTGAACGTGAATTATTAGACCGAGGCGTTGCCAAGGTTAAATTTACCGGCCTGCCCGAACAAGAAATAGCGATTCAAGTCAGCACCGAACAAATCAATAACTTGAAATTATCCTTACCTCAAATTGGTCAACATATTCGAAATTCGAGCCAAGACATTCCGGCAGGCACCAGCGGTAAGAATGAAGTGGCCAAAGAGCTTCGAAGTACCGAACAGCGACGCAGTGAAGAAGGCTTTAAAGATCTCGCCATTATCAATAAATCAACAGGCACCCGACTTCAGTTAGAAGACATTGCCCACGTCGAACGTCGCAACAAAGACAGCCAAGTTGAAGTATTTTATAAAGATCGCCCTGCTGTACTCATGAGCGTATTGCGGACACAAGCAACCGACACCTTAGTCGCGGCAGAGGTCTTTAATGACTGGCTAGAAGAAACCCGCCCGACACTTTCGCCTTCGGTTGGCTTAGACACTTACGATCAGCGCTATGAGCTGGTAGAAGACCGCATCAACCTGCTTATTTCGAATGGTATTGGTGGCTTAATCTTAGTCGTCGGTATTTTATTTATCTTTTTAAATGGTCGTGTTGCTTTTTGGGTCGCGATGGGGATTCCTATCTCTTTTATGGGAACGCTCGCTGTTCTATATTTAATGGGCGGCAGCATCAATATGGTGAGCATGTTTGCCCTCATTATGGCGCTGGGTATTATCGTCGATGATGCCATTGTGGTAGGCGAAGATGCCCTGACTCACTATTCACGCGGAGATAACCCGCTACGTGCTGCAGAAGGTGGCGCAAGGCGAATGTTTGTACCCGTTATGTCATCTTCATTAACAACGGTCGCCGCATTTTTACCTCTGATGATGATCAGTGGCATTATTGGCAACATACTCTTCGACATTCCTTTAGTGATTATCTGCGTCATTATCGCCTCCTTAATCGAGAGCTTTTTAATTCTACCCGGCCATTTGCATCATTCATTTCAAAAGAAATTTAAAGCTGTCGAGCCAGGCTCTTACCGAGACAAACTTGATAAAGGCTTTAATCACTTTCGCGATAATATATTTAGACCCATGGCAGAAAGGTCGATTCGTAATCGTGGTGCCACACTTACATTGGCATTCGGCATATTAGCCGTGAGTGTTAGTTTGATTATTTCTGGTCGCGTACAAACAGAGTTTTTCCCACAACCTGAAAGTCATATTCTTTTAGGTAATGTAAAGTTTGCCTCAGGCACGCCACCTGAAACCGTTAAAGACTTTGGTATCCAAATGGAGCACGCTTTACATGCTGCCGATAAAGAACTGGTAGAACAAGGCAAAACCGGCGATTACGATAGCTTGATTATAAATAGCCTTTTACGAATTAATCAGGCCAGCTTTGATGGCGGACAAAACTCCACGACTGGTGATCAATATGCTTCTGTTAATGTCGAATTACTCACGCCCGATGCCCGAAGTGTGCGCAACCCAGAGTTTATTAAAACCTGGACCAAACATATCATCCAAGCAGACGGCATAGAACAGTTCAGCATTTCCAGTCCGCGCGGCGGCCCACCTGGAAAAGATGTTGATATTTTCTTAACCGGCCAGGAGCCTGCGATACTAAAGCAAGCTGGTGAGGCTTTAGCGAACAAGCTAAAAACTTATGTCGGTGTGCGCGACATTCAAGATGACCTTCCCTTCGGTAAAAACCAATATTTATATAGCCTTACGCCTTTAGGGGAATCCCTGGGCTTAACCGTATCTGATATAGGAAGCCAATTACGAGCGGCCTTTGATGGTCAACTCTTACAAGTTTTTTATGACGAAAACGAAGAAATCGAAGTCCGAATTTTATTACCCGATGAACAACGAAATTACACTCGAACCTTAGATAACTTCCCGATCATTACCGCTGCTGGCGAAATGGTGCAACTAAGTAACGTGGTAGTTCTAACAGACCAGAAAGGCCTAGATCTAGTGCGCCATACTGAAGGTAAATTAGGTCTGCATATTACCGCCAGTGTTAATCATGAAGAAAATAATGCCAACGCCGTGGTAGCAGAATTAAATGAAGGCTTCTTGGACCAACTGAGCACTGACTATGGTATTAAAATAGAGCTCAAAGGCCGTGCTGAAGAGCAAGTCCAGACAGGTAAAGATATGACACTCGGCGCCATGATAGGCCTGACGCTCATCTACATTATTTTAGCCTGGGTATTTGGTTCATACTCATGGCCTTTAGCGGTATTAATAGCAATTCCACTTGGAATTTCTGGTGCTATTTTAGGCCACTGGCTGTTGGGTTTAGATCTTACGATGCTTTCGTGGTTTGGCTTTTTCGGCCTTTCTGGCGTCGTGATTAACGATGCGATTATCTTAGTGACGTTTTATCGAGAACTGCGCGAACAAGGCCAACCGGCGAAACAAGCGATTGTCGATGCATCATGTCAGCGCTTAAGAGCAGTCATGCTGACGTCTTTAACCACCATTGCCGGCTTACTTCCTCTCCTCTTTGAAACATCACTACAGGCCCAATTTTTGATCCCAATGGCGGTGAGCATTTCCTTTGGTTTGGCATATGCGACTGTTCTTATTCTATTTGTGATTCCTGCTTTAATTTCACTTATTGAAGAAAGAGCGGATCGGAGCGCTCTAAGAAAAGCTAATAAGTTAAGTGCACAACAAGCTTGAAACAAAAAAGCCGAGGCACTTTAGAGTGGCTCGGCCTTGGCCTAATTAATTTGAATCAGCCTTATTTAATATCATTCGATTCTAATAGTGTTTGACAAGTCGCATCACTAGTTGGTTGATCAGTGACACTCCCCGAACTTACATCATCCAACAAACCATCATCACTTAACCACGATCGCGTTTCGCCACCATAACTCAAGCTATAACGCTTCTGATTATTAGAATTAGTGCCTTTATCTGTCAGGCTTAAGCTTAAGGAACCCGCTAAATTCAAAATTAGTTTAGAGTCGTCAATTGATAACCAACTGCCATTCAATAAAACACCATCAGTTTCTTCGAATTCAGGCGCCCCTGCTATACCATCATCATATCGCAGGCATACTTTTAATTCGCCACCTGTTGCGCCTTGCTCACTATTAAAGAAGAAATATCCGCTTCCACTTTCACCACCCTCTGCAAAACTGACAAAGAGCTGTTTATTCGCAAGATCAGCAAATGAATCGCCGCCAACGACAACTACATCACCATAGTCTGGAGCTGAATAATTCACATCAGTTAAAGCCGTAAAATCTACATCGCCACCAGCCAATGCTGAGTCGATAGCTGTATACATACCAGAAGAAGGGTTACTTGCTTCGGTAACAGCACCTGCTACGTCCCCATCGCCATCAATCATTTTCTTAACGACGGTTTCAACACCAATCACACGAGATTTGGCCTCTGCATGAATAGTCCCTACAGGAATTGCACCATCAACAACAGCTAGAATATCCCCAGCATTTGAGATTGCTGCAGTGCCGCTAGCATTTCCAGGAAAGTTTAATTCTTGATTATTGTTATAAAGTGCCGTAATAGCTGCTTGCGCGGCTGTAAATGCCGCACTAATAGATGTTGAATTTAGCGCACTTTCAGCCTCAATAGCTTCTGCTAAGGCCTTATAAATAATGGCATTTGGTGTTTCTGGAAAGCTTCTTTCGTCACCAAATTCATCGTATGTTTCTGAGAAAACTTCAGATAACAACGTTACAACTTTATGAAGTTTAATCGCACTATTAACGCTGTTTTGACTAAAACCGGTGCTATCAAGAAAATCAGCTTCAAGGTCCAAAGCCCCTAAACCAAATGCATCAAGCACGGCTTGCTGACTAGCTGCAGGTACGTCAACCATTACTGATGTCAAAGGTGATATCATTTGATTGGCTACGACACCATCACGACCTACGGTAATTCTTGCAGCTAAAGAACCTTCAAATGGTTCACCTGTAAACAGATCATAGCCGCCAAAAGTACGAACAACAGAACCCGTTTCTAATCCAGCAGCTTTTAAGCAATGCAATTTCTGGATAGCCGACGCATCATCTGCGCAATAATCTGTTTCATCTTTAGCTGTAGAAAAGTAACCATCTTTATCGGTAATCGCTGTCGATTCACCGGCATTTTTACGGCCATTATTATTGTTATCAACATACACAGTTGCACCCGCAATATAGCCATCAACTGCCGTACCAGAAATGGGGGTTTTAGTAATATTGGAGCCTTCATCTGGGTTATCAGAACTACAACCTGCTAGTGCGACTGCCGCAGCTAAACCAGCAACAACAAATGTCTTTTTAGAGAAGTTCATCGCGATACCTTTTTTAAATAATTTCATTGAGTTCCCCTTAAAATTTCTCTTCAAAGCCAATATTAAAGCCAAAATATCTAGGTGCTACAGTACCATCGATTTCAACCGTATCTAGGCTGGTAGATACGTCGACATTCATTACACCAAATAAAGTTGTACCAAAACGTACACTTGGAATAATATACGAATCCGAAAAATAACTAGCAGAAGCACTAATATACTGAGTTTCACGTCCGACTAAATCATAGACCGAGTTAATATCTGCTGCGCCTGATAATATCCACTGTTTATTATCGCTAAACAGAGCGCCTTCAACGATCGTTTGAGCATTCATTACTGCGGTTTCGCTTAAATTAATTTCATTACCAAAACGATTCTGAGCAACAAAGCAATTTGCTTGTCGAGTCGGATTAGTTATCGCGCCGCAATTCTTACCCACATCTCCATATTCAAACTCTGGTTCGTTAATATTGGCAAAAGTAATACCAACCTGCCCGCTATCCATCGTCCACAACAAACCTAAATCTAAACCAATCTGGGTCGTATCAACTGTATTCTCATCAAATTCATCACGAATAGCGTCGCTTACTTCGTCATCTTCAATATTCGATAAGGCTATAACTTGCTTATTTAAAGACACCTTATAAATATTAGCTTGCACACCAGCATATAGCTTTGAGCCTTCAACAAAAGTTGGTTTCCAGACTTCACGACTATATCCGAGAGACCCAGTCAAAATAGAACCACCTTTGACGTACATTGAACTATCTGTTTCTAAAGTGGTATTCCCACCGACAGTTTGGATAACTAAAGGAGCATCAAGAAAACGAATATCAAATAAACCTTGGGCTTTCAGGTCAAATGACAAAACACCGCCACCGAGCCAGTCACCTTTAATCGCAAAAGGCATAAAAGGTACACTAAGACCAAGCCCCAAGGTCACTTGAGCATCCTCACCCATAATAGGTAATAAAGCATCAAACTTAGCTTTAATATCGTTTGCTTGGTTAATAGTTAAATTATCTTCGTCCAAGGCATCAATCAGTTCGTCGACATCATCCAAAAAGTTATCGACTTCACCCACTTCATAATCAAAGCCAAGTGAACTGAAATAACCCATGCGGTGATCCTCACCCTCACTTAATAAAGTATGTCCATTTGCAGGGTTACCCGCTATCGAGAGAATCGTAGAAGGGTTAGATGTTTTCCCATAGGTTAATAATGGGCCAGGCGCATGAGCCTGATAACTCGCAAGTGTTGATGTTGAGGCAGCTAACATGGTGCTCCCCAAAACCGAGACAACTGCCATCTTCTTCAAAAAGTGTTTGTTGGTCATTGAGCTTTCCTTGAAAAATATCCAGCTATGTAATCAATAGCTATTGTCTAAAATCAACCAACACAAAGCATTTTAAATCAATAAGTTGTGCTGACATTAGGGATACTTGAATACAAAACAGACCACCATATGGCAGTCTGTTATCTAAGTGGTTAACAAGGTAGCTTAGTACAGGCTAAGAAAAGCTCCACCGAAAAGTGGCTTAGTTTTGTGTTTGTTTGATAAGGTCACGTAACGAAAGGTCACTAAACTGCGTATCTAAATGCTTTTGAAATTCTTCAGTTAGCTGCTCTAAGGAAGAAGTGAAGTGAAGCTTATTAGCAAGGTGGGAATGGTCGCAACGCAAGGCATTCAAGATATCCGCCGCAGTAATTTGATCAGTAGACCTCCAAGGAACAAGCTGATCTGCATTATCTCCGGCTACCACAATTAAACCTGCTTTCAAGAGTTTATTAATAGCCTGTCGTGTTAACACCGGAGGCACAAACCTCCGTTGTTCTAGCTCTGATTGTGGCATAGGGTTTTGGCCTTTCTCAAAACACGTTCCTATCTGTAGCATCACTTCAAGACCAACTTTTTCCAATAATACAGGTGAAGACTCAAATTCGGAACTTCGCGTAATGGTGTTCCCGTGCTGATGATAAAAAGCAATACTCGAGCCCAAAAGCAGAATTAGCCAATTCATATATAACCAGATCAGCAATAAAATACCGACCGCAAAACCTGAATAAATAGCGTCATACTTTGCTGAATTCACAACAAAAGTAGTAAAAATAAGACTACTTGCTTGCCAAGCACTTCCGCCTACAATCCCGCCCCAAAGCGCACTTATAAACTTTACTTTGGTATTTGGCATCATCGCGTAGAAAAAGGTAAAGGCCATAATAATCATTAAAAATGGCATTAACTTAGTAAGCAGAATAATCAAACTGCCGAAGGGCTCAATGGCAGCCAATGAATGAATGAATGAAGAGTTCATCGTTGATGCTGTCACACTTATGGCGGCAACTACCAAGACTGGACCAACTAAAATAACACTTAAATATTGGCTAAAACGAGCTCCGATAGACCTAAGCTGTGGTGCTAGCCAAATTGTATTGAAGGCTTTTTCAATTTTCTGAACTAGAGATACGGCGGTATAGAACAACAGAACAAAACCCACTGTTCCCAAAACGCCCACCTTTATGTTGTCAATAAAACTTAGAATTTGTTGATGAATTTCTAAGCCCTTCGCTCCCATAGGTTCAAGAAAGCTATAGAGCATCGGTGTAAACTTATCTTGAACATTGAAGGCTTTAAGTACCGAAAAACTTAATGCTAAAAGCGGAACAACGGAAAGAATAGTGGTATAAACCAAGCTCATTGCGTGCAGGGAGAGCTGTCCATTGAGCAAATCACGTATAACAGCATAGATAATACGTAAGATACGTCTCAAAATAATTTCTGGTTTGGATGATGCTGTATTGGGCGGATCTAATATCCACGATTCAAGTGCTGACCATTTTTCTTGTAATTTGTTCAAACTCTAGCTCCAATTATGTATGATCAATTACTGCGACAAATATGTAGGCAGTTTATTCTATTGCGCTTTAATTTTATTAATTTCTTTTTCTAATTCTGCAATAGACTCTAAAAGCGGATTAAGCTCATCTGAATAGTCTTTTTTTTGATCTATTAGACCCTGTAAATTTTCTGCCATATTTGCCACATCACTTGCACGAATATTGGCAGAAGATCCTTTCAGATTATGAACTAATCTTGATAGCTCTTCATGATTTCCTGAATTTTCGAGAGACTTAAAGTCTTTTTCAAAGTTTTGTACGGAATCTTGAAAGACGCCCAGTATTTGCTTGATAATATCTAAGTCATCCATAAATGCATCTTTCAACTTAGCAATATCTAAGATATCTTTTTGATCATCAGACTGATTTGTCATCTAACGCTTTACCTGTTTGTAGTAAATTATATATGGACTTTTTAATGTCTTCGTTCTTCTAAGTTGAGGTTTTTACAAGCGTAGCAAAGAATTCTTCCCTCAGATAGCAAGAGTTTCTGGTATATTGTTCAATTATTTTTTAATAAGTTTATTGCTCTATGTTTACATTTTTTGAACGACTGATAAATCCTTTTCCACCACAAGCACCGCAACAGCCACCGAAAGGGCTTGTACCTTTTTGTATGCACTATACTAAAGGAGTTATCCCCCTTTTAATGGTGATGGCATTTCTTACAGCGTGCATCGCCATTATGGAAGTAACACTATTTGGCTTTTTAGGTGAATTAGTCGACTGGCTTGCTAATAAGCAACCCGACACACTTTTCGAGGAAGAAGGCCAGACTCTGATATTTATGGCGATTATCGTTTTGCTAGGTTTACCACTTACCGTACTCCTCCATGCAAACGTGATTCATCAGGCTTTATTAGGCAACTTCCCTATGCGGATTCGCTGGCAAGCTCACCGTTATTTACTTGGACAGAGTTTATCCTTTTATCAAAATGAATTTGCTGGTCGAATCGCAACCAAGGTGATGCAAACCTCTCTCTCGGTGCGTGAAACAGTCATGAAACTGCTGGATGTTCTACTATTCATTAGCATCTACTTTATCGGCATGACCTTGGTTGTGTCATCCGCCGATTACCGCTTGAGCCTACCCTTGCTCTGTTGGTTAATTGGCTATGTTTCTGCCTTGTATTACTTCATTCCAAAGCTGCGTCAAATCTCAAGTAAACAAGCAGATGCCCGTTCAAGTATGGTGGGCGCGGTGGTCGATAGCTATAGCAACATTCAAACCGTCAAGCTTTTCTCGCATAGTAAGCGTGAAGCAGATTATGCTCAAGATAGCATGGATAATTTTCTACAAACCGTTCACCCTCAAATGCGCTTGGCGACCAAGCTAAACGTCACGGTATGGATATTCAACGCCTTACTCTTATTTACTATTTCATTTTTATCCATTTGGCTTTGGACGGAGCAGGAAATTTCAACGGGTTCAATTACCGTTGCGATTGCGCTTTCCTTACGTTTAAACGGTATGTCTCAATGGATTATGTGGGAAGTATCCAGCTTATTTGAAAATATTGGCTCCGTTCAAGATGGCATCACGACACTTTCTAAGTCCCGAGATGTCCAAGATCTATCTGGTGCGCAAAAAATCAGCAGCGTAAAAGGCCTTATTGAATTTAAAGATGTATCTTTTGCTTATAGCCCCCATCTTCCTGTATTTAAAGAGCTTTCTTTCAAAATAAGACCGGGAGAAAAAATTGGCTTGGTGGGTCGTTCCGGCGCAGGAAAATCAACACTTGTTAATTTATTACTTCGCTTTCATGACATTCAGAGTGGTTCAATCATATTAGACGGACAAAATATCGCCGAAGTTAAGCAAGAAAGTCTACGCGCAGAAATTGGCATGGTGACTCAAGATACCGCGCTACTGCATCGTTCAGTTCGAGAGAACATCTTGTACGGAAAACCAAATGCCACGGAACAAGACATGATCACCGCTGCCAAGCAAGCAGAAGCACATGAGTTTATTCTTAGTCTAAACGACTCTCATGGCAACACTGGTTATGATGCCCAAGTAGGCGAAAGAGGGGTAAAGCTTTCTGGTGGACAAAGACAGCGTATCGCTATTGCGCGGGTACTGTTAAAGGATGCGCCGATCTTAATTTTGGACGAAGCAACCTCGGCACTCGACTCTGAAGTAGAAGCGGCAATTCAGGCTAGCCTATTTAAGTTAATGAAAGATAAAACCGTGATTGCGATTGCCCATCGCCTTTCGACTATCGCAGCATTGGATCGACTAATTGTGCTTGATAATGGCAAAATAATTGAACAAGGTTCGCACGCTGAATTATTAGACCAGAATGGTTTATATGCTCAACTTTGGGCAAGACAGTCTGGTGGATTTATCGGAGATGAGTAAGAACAAGTATTACTTCAGAAACGCCAACTGCATTCGAATTTTAGTTTTAATTTCTTCGGCTGTTTCTTTCGGATGCTCTTGCATAAAGCAATGTCCACCAGGCAATTCCAAAAAATCATAATGCGGATTTGATTGGTGAATTTTTGGCAAAGAATCGATAACAAAAGGATAGGTTTTTGCGCCATAAATCATAAACATGGGTTGATGAACCCTGCCTATGGCTTGCCAAAGTTTATGTGGGTAACTAGAAAATATTCCCGCTTCAATTTCTGGTGGACATTTGAGTGTTAAGACACCAGCGTCATCTGTTGATAGCGCATGATCGAGATACGACTTTAGGCACTCATCTTGCCAGCCCTTAAAGATGCCACGCTGATGAAGGTAATCCCAAGCCGCCTGAAAAGACGGCCATGAACGTGTTCGTTTTCGCGCCTGCCTCGGTAAAGGCGTATACCGCATTAAGCCTACTTTTCCCAAAAATGACATCGAGCGAGCCATTTTAGGCGGCATATAGACTGGGTCCATTAAGATACCACCATCAAATAGGCTGTTATCTTCCGCCATCATAAAAGTTGTCAATACCGCACCAAAGCTATGGCCCATAGCAAATTTCGGAACATCTTTCCATTGATCAGAAAAGTGAGACCATACTTTGCTCGCTAATTTTGCTGACGCATTCCAGCCTTTAAATTCATCGCCGGCATCACTTTCACCATGCCCTTGGGCATCACTAATAAATAAATCAAAATCGTCTTGAAAGTTTGACAGTAAATGCTCGTAGGTAAGTCCGCAAAACCCATTGGCATGAATAAAGTGTATAACGGGCTTGCCTGTAGGCGGTGTGTAGTAACCTCGTAACGTAAAACCCTTTCTAAGCTCATATTCCCAAGGTTTTAAACCATGCAATATAGTCAAATTCAGTTCCTCTCATTGCCTCATCACTTGTCATTTCAGCTAATAGTGTGGGCAATTCTATTAAGTCGATATTAGGGTATAAACTATCCCGTAATTCATGAATAAAACGCAAAGTAATAAAGGCATCAAACCAAACATGGAAAGCTTTTTGTATCGCATCAGCCGTTTTTAAATTCCGAATGTGAGCAGCTTGTTTACTCCAACCCAAGCCTAACAATATATCTAAAACAAACTTCTTCTCTAAACTATCCGATAGTTTAACTGTCAGCTGAGATAACAATATATCTTCTTCTGCACTACTGTGTTCTATCTCGGCAACACTACTTAAAACCATTTCCAAAATAATAAAGATACGAGGGTGATAAACACTAAAGTCTTTCTTTTTTTGATACTGAGAATTAATCTTTACCAAAGCTGGGCCAGTTCCAAAGGGAACTCGATGACTCGGCCTGCCTGAAACCTGAATAAGAGGCTTATTCAAACTTTCTATCTTTCCCAGTTTTGCCAATTTATTAAGTAAGTAAAAGTCTTCTGCCCCTGCCCGCTTAGGCATGCCTCGCACCTTGGCATAGGCCAAACTTGAGACGACAATGAGTGAACCAATTGTATGAAAGGCATAGGGTGAACCTGCCTTTTTTAATGATTCAACATAATAGTGTAAAGAAAATTCATATTCTGCCATCGCCCTTTCAAAGCCGAACTGAGGTATATGTTTGAAAGGATAAATACAAGCGGTAGTACCCTCTTTCGGTGGTAATAATCCATAATCCTCTGGCAAGCTGACATCGGCATCTGTGCTGTAAATCCAAGCGCACCACGTTTGTGTTGCCTGGTATTGCTGATAGATTAATTTTAACGCTATATCCATGCCCAACTTCCGCGCCAATCCGACGCCTTGCTTATCGGGTATCAGCTGATCATGACAACGATCGACAAATAGAATGTTCAGAGATGCTTGTGCATCGGAAAGATATAATTTTTCTACCAGCTTATTCGCTTGAGTTTCAATAACCATACGTTTAAACACAGCCTGTGTTCTTTCTAAACTAGGTGTATTTAAAGTACTTTCTGGTGCATTAAACACCCAAATCATCAATATGGATTGCTGACTTTGAATATCATTTCGAAAGTTTAAAAGTTGACGAACCTGCTCTTCCGTTTCATCATAAATTGGAATAACAATGACTGTATCGAATACCCCAAAATTCAATAAATCTAGCCTATGTACAAGCGGCTCAGCATAGCGTTCAAGATAACGCGCAAGATTTGTCTCATCGTGAGAACTTAGGAGATCGGAAGTCACTTAGATATTACTTAAAGCAATCGCAGCCCAGTCTGGTTTTTGTAAGTCACTTAACTTTTCCAGGTGTACTTTTAGCGCTTCGTCAGAATAGGCTTTTACAGGAAACTTACCCCAAACTGGCGCAGGCCAAGCTGCGTCGTTCGAGTAACGCACAACATGGTGAATATGGAGTTGATTAACCACATTACCTAAGGCCGCGACATTCAATTTTTCGCCATCAAAAAGATCCATTAAGGTTTTTGATAAGAGAATGGATTCTAGATCTAACTGTTGGCGCTGTGTAGGCGAGAGCTGATAAATTTCGCTTAGCCCATACACTCTTGGCACTAGAATGCACCATGGGTAATGACTATCATTCATCAAGAGCAAATCACACAAAGGCCAAGATGCAACTTTATGTGTATCATTTTCTAAACGTGTATCTAGTTGAAATGTCGACTCTACGCTCACTCAGTTCTCACTCGCTCTCTCATTTTATAACTAATAGCAAAACTGCCATAAAAAAGGCCAGACTAGCTGACCTTGAATTTTATTGGTAATACTTATTTCTGCTTTTGCCACTTAGCTTCCCAATCGAGTGCTGATTGGACAATCACACCTAAGTCATCATGATCTGGAGACCAGCCCAAGACCTTCTTAATTTTAGTGTTATCTGCCATCAAGGCATCTGGGTCACCGGCTCTTCGACCGACCAACTCTACAGGGAAGTCCTGACCAGACTTTTCTTTAACTGACTCTATGACTTCCGTCACAGTGAATCCTCGCCCATAGCCACAATTTAGAATCTGAGATTCACCACCTTTGGCCATGTAATCCAGAGCCATTACGTGTGCTTTCGCTAAATCATCGACATGAATATAGTCACGAATACAGGTACCATCTCGTGTTTCATAATCGGTACCAAAAACCATCATACCTTTACGCGCTCCAGTAACACATTCACATGCGACTTTTATCAGGTGTGTTGCTTCAGGTGTTGCCTGACCTAAGCGACTACTTAAATCGGCTCCTGCGACATTGAAGTAACGCAAAATGACGTGCTTTAAGTTATTAGCAAATGATAAGTCACGGATCATCTGCTCGCTCATCATTTTAGAGGCGCCATAAGGATTGATTGGCTGAAGTGGCATGTCTTCGGTAAGTACTTTTTCATCGGGCATACCATAAACCGCTGCCGTTGAAGAAAAGACCATATAAGGCGTTTGGTATTTTTCGATCAAGCCTAATAAACTTAAAGTATTACGAGTATTGTTACGATAGTACTTTAAAGGGTTTTCAACAGACTCCGGCACAACAATATGTGCAGCAAAATGTAAGACGGCTTCAAACTTATGCTTTGCAAACACAGCATCCAACTTATCTACATCTTCGATATCACCTACGACCAATTCACCATAGGTAACTGCCCACTCATAACCTGTTGAAAGATTATCGTAAACAATAATATCGTGTCCGGCTTCACCTAACTGTTTCACAACATGGCTGCCGATATATCCGGCACCACCTGTAACTAATACCTTCATTATAATATTTCCTTTAATACTTACGACTTTTAAGGCCGCTGAATCAATACACTGGTCAGTTTTTTGAGAAGCCGTAATATTTAACTTTAAAACAAAAATTTAGCAGTAAATTTTGAAATTTACACCCTAAGACTAACTATTGGCGTTCTTTTTTAGCTAAAAGTGACTGAAGTTCAATTTTTAATTGGCGCTTTTGTTGACGGCGCATTTCAAAAAAGTCCGTGAGTACTGCACCACACTCTTCTGCTAAAACACCTTCACTGAAAGCAACTGAGGTATTCATTGATGAGTGATTTAATAAATTATTTTGGCTAATAACTGCACCTGACTTTGGCTCACGTGAGCCAAACACCACTCGACTGACTCGCGCATGAATAATTGCTCCAACACACATCGTACACGGTTCAAGCGTCACGTATAAGGTAGTACCTGGTAGGCGATAATTTGCCTCTCTTAATGCCGCGTCCCGCAAAACACGAATTTCAGCATGACCAGTCGGGTCGCACTCACTAATCGGCCTATTTCCCGCAGCTGCTAACAGCTCATCATTGCGAACTAAGACTGCACCAACAGGCACTTCACCGTCTTTAGCTGCTTGTTTTGCATATTCCAGAGCAAGCTGCATCCATTTTTCATCAGATTCAGTTTGTTCATTATTGTGTATATAATCAGTCATGCAAGAAAGATGTTATTCCCATTCAATGGTCGCTGGAGGCTTAGAAGAAACATCATAAGCAACGCGTGAGATACCTGAGATTTCATTAATGATTCGGTTAGAAACCAACTCCAGAAACTCGTAAGGTAAATGTGCCCAGCGCGCTGTCATAAAGTCGATTGTTTCAACAGCGCGAAGTGTGACGACATATTCATAACGTCTTGCATCACCAACTACACCAACAGATTTAACAGGAAGAAATACCACAAAAGCCTGACTGGTCTTATGATACAAATCTGCACGTCTTAGCTCTTCGATAAAAATATGATCTGCTTCGCGAAGAATATCGGCATATTCTTTTTTCACTTCACCCAATATTCGAACACCTAAGCCAGGCCCAGGGAAAGGATGACGATAAACCATGTCGTAAGGCAGACCTAATTCAAGACCAATCTTACGCACTTCATCTTTAAACAACTCACGTAAGGGCTCAACCAAACCAAGCTTCATATCGTCTGGCAGACCACCAACATTGTGATGTGATTTGATAACGTGTGCTTTGCCTGTTTTTGAAGCCGCCGATTCAATTACATCAGGATAAATTGTACCCTGTGCTAGCCATTGAACATTTTTAATTTTTGAAGCTTCTTGATCGAATATTTCGATGAAGGCATTTCCGATCACTTTACGTTTTGCTTCTGGATCTGAAACACCTAAAAGCTTTGAAAGGAATAATTCTTCTGCATCGGCGCGAATAACTTTGACACCCATGTTATCAGCAAACATTTTCATCACTTGATCGCCTTCATTCAGGCGTAACAAGCCATTATCAACAAAGACACAGGTAAGCTGATCACCAATTGCTTTATGCAACAAGGCGGCTACAACAGATGAATCAACACCGCCCGAAAGACCTAATAAAACATGGTCTGTACCTACTTGCTCGCGCACAGTATTAATTGCATCTTCAACAATTTGGCTAGGTGTCCACAAAGCATCACAGCCTGCAATTTGAAGAATAAAGTGCTCTAGCAAACGCTGACCTTGAAGCGTGTGTGTCACTTCTGGGTGAAACTGGACGCCATAAAAATGTTTTTCTGCACAATACATACCGGCAATAGCACAAGAAGGTGTTGATGCCATCAACTCAAAGCCTTCAGGCATTTGAGAAACCTTATCGCCATGGCTCATCCATACATCTAACAACGCGTTGCCATCGGCATCGACGTGATCTTTGATGTCGGCTAAAAGGTCAGAATTTCCACGCACACTAATTTGGGCATAACCAAACTCACGCATGTTTGACCCTTCAACCTTTCCACCCAACTGCTCTGCCATGGTTTGCATGCCATAACAAATACCCAATACCGGAATACCTAGCGTGAAGACACTTTCTGGTGCTCTAGGTGTGTTATCACCGGTTACTGACTCTGGGCCACCGGCAAGAATGATCGCCTTGGGCTGATATTCACGAATTTCCTGATCGGTCATATCGTAAGCACGAATTTCACAAAAGACGCCAATTTCACGAACGCGTCGAGCAATCAATTGGGTGTACTGTGAACCGAAATCAAGAATTAGAATACGATGGGCATGGATATTTTGTTCAGTAGACATGGACAGCGTTTAAACCTCTTATAAACACAAAACGGGGCACTCAGAAGAGGTAGCCCCGTATATTCAACGTTAATTATTTATCGTTATGAAACAAACCAACACGCATTAATTAATACGGTAGTTAGGTGCTTCTTTTGTGATAGTCACATCATGGACATGACTTTCTTTCATACCAGCCGATGTAATACGTATAAACTGAGGTTTAGTACGCATCTCTTCAATATCGGCACTACCGGTATAACCCATACTTGAACGCAAGCCGCCCATCAATTGATGAATAATTGCAGTCATTGGGCCTTTACAAGCAACACGACCTTCAATGCCTTCCGGCACTAACTTATCGACACCAGAACGTATATCCTGAAAATAACGATCGCTAGAACCTTGAGATTGTCCCATCGCGCCTAATGAACCCATTCCACGGTAAGCTTTATAACTTCGACCTTGGAATAATTCAACTTCGCCAGGGGCTTCGTCGGTTCCGGCCAATAAACTACCAATCATGATGCTATGCGCACCGGCAGCTATTGCTTTCGCAAGATCTCCAGAGAAACGGATACCACCGTCGGCGAGCGCAGCTGATACATTAGCAACAGCTGAGATTTGAGGTACGCCAATACCAGCAACAATTCGTGTGGTACATATAGAACCTGGGCCAATGCCTACTTTCACTGCATCTGCACCGGCATCAGCTAGAGCAATAGCTGCTTCTGCTGTCGCAATGTTGCCACCAATAACTTGTACATCTGGATAAGTTTCTTTTACCCAACGGACACGATCGATTACACCTTTTGAATGGCCATGCGCGGTATCAACAACCAACACATCAACACCTGCTTTCACAAGTGCGTCAATACGTTCAGCCGTTCCTGCACCTGTACCAACAGCTGCACCAACACGTAACTGACCAAACTCATCTTTACAGGCATTAGGGAAGTCTTTAGATTTTTGAATATCTTTGACTGTCACAAGCCCTTTTAATTCAAAGTCATCATTTACCACTAATACTTTTTCAATTCGGTGCTTATGTAATAGATCCTTAATGACTTCAGAAGTTTCACCTTCTTTCACCGTCACCAATTTTGATTTAGGTGTCATTATTTCTGAAACAAGAGTATCCAATCGACTTTCAAAACGAATGTCTCGGCCTGTGACAATACCAACTAGTTCATTACCCGCAGAGGTGCTTGAAACAACAGGCAAACCCGAAATATTATTCGCAGAAGTAATTTCCAACACTTCACGAACAGTGGTCTCTGGTGTGACACAGATTGGGTCTTTAACAACGCCACTTTCAAACTTTTTAACAGCGCGAACGGTCGCTGCTTGTTGTTCAATAGTCATATTCTTATGAATAATGCCGATACCACCTTCTTGAGCCATCGCAATAGCTAAAGGCGCTTCGGTCACAGTATCCATTGCAGCAGAGACTAGTGGAACATTGAGTGTAATTTTACGCGTCAAGCGTGTTTGAAGAGATACTTCATTAGGAAGGATCTCAGAATAACCGGGAAGTAAAAGAACGTCATCGAACGTGAGTGCGTCAAGAGCGATCCGCAACATATAAGCCAACCTTTATGTCCAGATAAAAGCGCGGATTATACTGCTTTAATCTACATTTTTAAAGCTTAATTGGAAAAAAGCAGCAAAGCACCTTACACTTCCACATCTTCGTATTAACTTGCACTAAGTTGTTGAAAGCCCTTATGAGCTCTGGAAACTACCCTTTTAACCCTTTCGATGATAGCCAGACCGCGTTATCCATACCTAAAACAACAAGCCACTTTGATAGTGCGCTAACAGTTAGTGAACTAAACCGGCAAGTAAAACGCATGCTGGAGGTCAGCTATGCTCAGGTCTGGATTAAAGGTGAGCTAAGCGGTCTATCCAAGCCAAGATCGGGACACTGGTATTTCAATTTAAAAGATGACAAAGCCCAAATACGCTGCGCTATCTTTAAAGGCTACAACCAAAAACTAAAATTCCAACCCAAAGAAGGCGACTTGATACTCGCACGAGCAAAAGTAAGCTTGTATGAAGGCAGAGGTGACTATCAGTTAATTGTTGAATCGATGGAGCCAGCTGGTTTAGGCCAACTTCAAGCCGCCTTTGAAGCACTTAAACTCAAACTTTCTCAAGAAGGTTTATTTAACCCAGAGCACAAGAAAGCAATACCGAATATATCTAAAAAGGTAGTGGTGATCACCTCTGCTAGTGGTGCGGTTATTCACGACATCATTTCAGTTAGTCAGCGCCGCTTTCCCATGATGGAAATCATCTTAATTCCAGTATCAGTTCAAGGTGAGAAAGCAGCTAAAGAAGTCGCCAATGCTATTCAATTTGCCAACAAGCATAAACTTGCCGATGTCATGGTGGTTGGTCGAGGTGGCGGCTCTTTTGAAGACTTATGGTCTTTCAATGAAGAAGTCGTCGCTCGGGCTATTTTTGATAGTGAAATCCCTATTATCAGCGCTGTTGGCCACGAAGTTGATTTTACTATTGCCGACCTTGTTGCTGATTATCGCGCCCCAACCCCATCTGCAGCGGCAGAAAAAATCACCCCTGACCAATTTGAGCTCATGCAGCAACTTGATCTAAGCGAACGACGCTTAAGTTACCTGTTCACGCATAAACTAATGCAATGCCAAGAAAGATTAAGCAGCCAGAGTAAACGTTTAAAGCACCCAAGCGAGGCTTTACAAGATAAAAAACAAAAGCTAATTCAATTCAGGCAGCGCCTGAATCAAGTAATACAGAACAAGCTTAAATTAGCCGTTCAACAACTCGATACCCAGAGGCTAACTTTACGCCAACTGAACCCGACATCAAAAATAGAGCGCCACCAGCAAACGATTAGCATTCAGCAAGAGCGCATCTTTTCCTTACAAAACAAACAGCTCAAGCAGCTTGAACACCAGTTAGGTTTACTTGCTCAAACGCTGCATACAGCCAGCCCCCTAGCAACGCTGGGAAGAGGCTACGCCATTATTAAAAAGGGCTCAGACTCTCACACTAATTCATCTAAAGTAATTACAAGCGCTAAGAGAGTTAAAGCAGGTGATAAAATTACTGCAACACTGAAAGATGGCAACATACATTGCACCGTTGATAGAAGCATCCCGGAACTAGATTTATAGAAATCTAGTTGTTTTGATAGGCCACTCCCCTACTTTTGCGTATAATATGACGCTTTATTTGCCAGATTTGGATAATGCCATGAGCGACGACGTTAACTACAAGAACAACCCACTACATGGCCTTAGCCTCAAAAACATGCTGACTGAAATAGTCGACCACTATGGTTTTGAAATTCTCGATGCCTACCTCAACATTAACTGTTTTAAAATAAATCCAAGCATAGAATCGAGCATCAAATTTCTTAAAAAAACAGAATGGGCGCGCATCAAAGTAGAAGTATTCTATTTGTACCAGTTTAAAAACTTACCTAGAGCTTCCTCTGAACAATTTGTGATCCCACCAAGGGACCGCATTATTCCAGAAGGCGATTTACCTGGCGAACCCGCTCAGCTAAGTTTAGAAGATGCCGAAAGATTAAGAGAAAAGCGCGCTATTAAAGCGGCAGAACGAAGCCAAAATACTGGTAGCCGGTCAGGACCAAGAAGAAGCTTTAACAAAAAACCAAGCAGTGACTACCCAAAATCTCGAGAAACAAAGCCGCAAGAAAAAAGCAGCAACTCGGATCCTTGGGCGAAATGGAAAGAGTAAACTTCCGTCAAGTAAAGCGCTGATATTAAGCTAAGACACAACTCTACGCGTCAACCTATAAACTAGTTTTTAGTCAGTGCTTTAATAATCAAATCCGAATTGTATTGCATCACATCCAAATAAGTTGGTGCCAATTCGCGTGATAATGCACCCGAAACCAAAGCCCCTTCGATAGTCGCATCTGTTTCAGACTCAACAACTTGTATTAAGCGCTTATCAGAAATGGTTTCCGTGAAAATTGCTTTTATCTTAAGTGAGCGAATCAATCTAACAATTTTCGCCAAATCAGCAGCGCTCGCCTCAGAGTCTGTACTTAAACCCTGCAAGCTGTAGATATGTAAATCATAATCTCGCGCCAAATAAGCAAAGGCATTGTGAGGCACAACTAAACGTCGCTTTTCAGGGGGGATTTTCGAAATATCATGCGCAATACTGAAATCTAAGCCCTTTAATTTATCTGAATAAGACTTTAAGTTCGCCAAATAATCTTGTTCATTTTTCGGGTCAGCTTTAATTAAACCTTTAGCAATATTATCCACATATACTAGGGCCGCGTTTAGGCTATGCCAAGCATGAGGATCATAAACATTACTCACGTGTTCGTGATCATGATCATGCCCCTTGTGTGTTTCAGGAGCATTATCCAAGTGAATTAAACTCACCCCTTCTGACGCCACAACTGAAGCGCCCGTATATTCTGCAGCAGACAACAACCTCGCTAACCAGCCTTCAAAGCCTAAGCCATTTAGAACCAGTAAATCAGCATTGGCAATTTGCTTCACATCACCAGGAGATGGCTGAAAGACGTGCGCATCTTCATCCCAACCGACTAAAGCCTTAACACTTACATGCTCCTTACCAATTTGCTGCGCCATATCCGCTAGTACACTAAAGGTCGTCACGACCTTTAGTGGTAAATCATCTGCCTTTGAGAATGCAGAAACAAAACCTAAGCCAATTACCAAACAAACACGAATAATCAAACCAGAACAAAAATACTGCGACACTGATGACATATAACTAACCAATAGAAAAATAATCCGGCATTATAACGATTAGTCAGTATTTTCAATACATTTCAAATATTAAATTTTAGTTGATACAAATAAGTTACCCAGGGTTATTTACAGGCAAGCATTTTATCTATAGAGTAAATAACCCTGAGTTACTTAAAGAAATCCCAAACAACAATAAACTACAAATAAGCGAGAGTCCCATGAGCTATATATTAATAACAGGTGCTAGTGCAGGTATTGGTTCTGTCTTTGCGAAACAATTAGCAGAGCAAGGCCATGATTTAATACTTAGCGCACGACGTAAAGAAAAGCTAGATGAACTAGCTCAGCAACTAATACAGCAATATAAAATTAAAGTAGAAACGCTTAGTGCTGATTTAGCCAATGCAGAAGGCAGTAAAATACTTTCTGATACGATCGCCGAAAAAGGCTGGAAGATCAGCGGGCTAATCAATAATGCAGGCTTTGGTGACAGAGGCTTATTTAGCGACTTAACACTCGAAAGACAAATTCAAATGATTCAATTGAATGTAACAAGCCTAGTTGAATTAACTCACCTCTTATTACCCAACATCCGCCAGCAAAAGGATGCCTTTATTATTAATGTTGCTTCAACAGCCGCCTTCCAAGCCGGACCGAAGATGGCTATTTACTATGCAACTAAAGCCTTCGTTTTGTCTTTCTCGGAAGCTCTGCATGAAGAGCTAAAAAAGGACAACATCGCTGTCAGTACTCTTTGCCCTGGTGCAACCTTGTCTGAATTTGCACAAGAAGCAAATATGACAGATACCAAATTATTTAAAGCTGGCGCGATGACAGCTGAAGACGTTGTCAAAAAAGCTTTGAAGAAACGAAAAAAGGCTATCGTTATTACCGGCTGGAAGAATATTGTTGGCGTGTGGTCAGGAAAGCTCTCACCAAGATCTGTTACTCGTAAACTAGCAGGCTGGTTGCAAGCTTAACAATGTGTCTAATTAAACAACGCGCCAATAATCCTGAACAAAAAGCACTTCGTCGTCAGCAAATTTTGCTGGCGACAAGAAGTCGCTTCAGTTCTTGCGCTTATGAAGAAGTA
>CAXBKC010000002.1:0-26740 GCA_963975615.1 uncultured Oleiphilus sp. | reverse complement strand
TACTGGTTTAGTCGTCGTCGTGAATACCGCGCAGATATAGCTGGTGCGGAGCTAGTTAACCCAGCGGCAATGGTGAGCGCTCTAGCACGCTTAAAGGCAGAGTATGAACAGCCTAGTGAAATGCCTTCTGAAATGGTGGCCTTCGGTATCAGTGGCGAGTTGAAAAACTCATTAGGTGGTTTGTTTAGGAGTCATCCACCATTAGAGGATCGTATCGCTGCACTAAAGCAGAGATACCAGGCTTAATACTGATAATAGCCCTTAAAGCCAAACGTCATAAGTTTGGCTTTTTTCGTTTACAGATGGATTATTGTACTAGTCTAGTTAGTAAGCTTATTTAATAGGTCACTCATGCTTAATCACTTTCCACTCTTCGACAGCCACTTCCATATTATTGATCCAAACTTCCCTTTGGTTCCAAATAATGGATTTGTCCCTGAAGCATTCACTGTTGAAAACTATCTTAAAAGGATGAGTTCGTACGATTTAGTGGGTGGAGTCGTTGTATCAGGCTCTTTTCAGGCTTTTGATCAGGGCTACTTGCTGTCTGCGCTTAAAATGTTAGGCAATAACTTTGTGGGTGTAACGCAAGTACCTGCTTCAATAACAGATGAAGAGTTAAATGTGCTTAATTTAGCTGGTGTTCGTGCTGTTCGCTTTAATCTGAAGCGAGGGGGTTCAGAAGGTGTTAAGCATTTGGAGAATATGGCGAAGAGGGTTCATGATTTGTTTTCTTGGCACGTAGAATTGTATGTTGATTCTGCCAAGCTAGCAGAGCTTAAATCAGTGATAGTGAGTTTGCCGTCTGTAAGTATTGATCATTTAGGGCTGAGTAAGCTCGGTTTACCAGACATCCGGTATTTGTTAGAGCGAAATATTAAAGTAAAAGCCTGTGGTTTTGGTAGAGTAGATTTTGATGTAATGACGGTGTTGCCCGAGCTTTATTCAATCAACCCAAGTTCTCTTATGTTTGGCACAGACCTACCTTCGACCAGAGCGCCTAGAGTCTATCAAGACGCAGACTTCTTATTAGTTCAGGATGCGCTTAAAGATGAGCAAGCATGCATGTCTGTTTTCAATAGAAATGCGCGTGTTTTTTATCGAAAGACCTGATTAATACCCAGTTTTTTTTCACCAAAAAATAAAAAAAATGATTATATAGGGCTGTTTCTAGTTAGTTTCGAGTTCTTGTCTATACTAAAACTACTAGAAAGCATGGCTGCCATGCGTTTCTGCACAATTAATTTTATATTTTGATAGTCAAGTTTATAGGAACGTCGTTAAATGAAGTCGATGAGTTCGGGCTTAGGCTCAAGTGGAAAACTAACTCTTCAAGTTATTGCTATGCCAAAAGATACTAACCCTCATGGTGATATCTTTGCTGGCTGGTTGATGAGTCAAATGGATTTAGCCGCCGCAACTGCTGCGGGACAAATATCCAAAGGCCGCGCAACAACAGTGGCTATTGATCGTGTTGAGTTTTTGTCGCCAGTATCGGTTGGTGATCAGGTCAGTTGTTATGCTGAGTTGATTGATACGGGCAGAAGCTCAATGAAAATTCGTATCGAAGTTTTCGTAACAGATGCGCGCGCAAGTCAGACTCGAAAAGTTACAGAAGGTGTCTTTATCTATGTTGCGATAAACGATATGGGCGGAATTAGGCAGCTACCTAGCTTAGATTAATTCTGACATAACCAACAAAGGCTCTTTTTAGAATATTATTAGCTTAACAGCGTAAAAAAACGCCCAGCGAATTCCTTGCTAAAGGTGCGCTTATCTTTTGACTCAAACTCGACTATAAATGCACTTGGCTTGTCTTCTACGACTAAGCCTTTCCCAAGTAAACAATGCTCCACCCATTGCCCTTGCCATTGAATGTGGCTTAAGTCTGGGCTATCACTATGTTGCTTATCGGTTTTCCCTTCTTCTATCGGACACTGCATTACGTCGGCATATTTTCGAAGTATGTTAGATGGATTTTGGCTTTTTATACTGAATATCTCACCGGGATTGCTATAGAGGTGGTCAGCAAAATGTTTTGATTGTTCAAAATTAAGCTCTTTTTCAAAGCGAGAAGCTTTATTGGCTTGAGCTGATTGGTCCTTGGGTCCAAATAAATGCAAACTTTGTTTGGCGCGGGTCATGGCCACATAAAGTAGTCGGCGTTCACTCTCTATTTCAGTATGGGTGATTTTGTCTGGATTTAAGCTATGGGGGAAAGTCTTTCTATTCAAACCAGGAACCAGCACATGTTGCCACTCAAGACCTTTTGCTCGATGGATTGAGGTTAGCTTTACCGACTCAGGATGTTTGTATTCGGCTTTTTGAGCCAAGGCATCAAGAAAAATTAATGTATCTAAAGGGCGCTTACCCTGCTTTGAGACAAAGGCAATGATGCTTGCGATCGAGCGTACTTTTTCTTCAGCCTGTTCATGGTTAAAACTAAGTGAACGAATACCTTCATAAAGCTCTGTTTCATCAGAATAATAGCGAAGAATATCCGTGCTTGAGGCATCCTTATTTTCTATTTTGGCAAAGACTCGGGCTAGTCGTTCCAGTTTTCGTTGTTGGAATTGTTTAAGTTCTGACGGAATCGATTGAAGTAATAACTTGCCATAGCCATGGCTGTTAAACGACAAGCTTTGGCAAAGTTGTTTTAAGAGATAGTCTGGTAAGCCGATGTGAGGAAATTGACAGATTTTCTCAAACTTCTCTTGCCTAACCTTAGACTGAAATGTATTGAACAAACCTGCAGATAGCTCGAGCAAAGCACGAATAGCTTGAATTTCGCTGGAATGGAATACGCCTAGATGGCCATCGATATGGTAAGGAACCTCAGCTTCAAGTAAGGCTAATTCAATACTAACTGCTTGGCTCCAGACCCGAAGTAAGATAGTGGTTTCTTTTAAAGTTTCTGGATTAAACAGAAGTAAGTGTTTACTTATCTCGTTTGCGTCTTCATTTGAATAATGAATTTGGATATTGGTATTAGGGTTTGCATGGTGAGATTTACATAGAACGGGAAGGCGGCCGGAGTTACGAGAAATCAGATGGTTCGCTAGCAATGAAACAGTATGACCATAACGAAATGAATAGCTTAGACTAAGCATACTTGCGTCTGAAAACTCTTCCGAAAAGCCTTTGATAATATATTCAGGCTTAGCACCTCTGAACTCATATATCGTTTGGTCAGGGTCACCAACGACCGTGATCTTAGCTCTGTCACCCGCAATATACTTAAGCAGAGCATGTTGAATATCATTGGTGTCTTGGTACTCGTCAACCAAGAGAATATCCATTTTATTTTCAACTAGCGTCTTTAATTGAGGGTACTTTTTAATTGCCAAGACGGTATCGTAAAGCATGTCGCTATAGCTGATACGTGACTCTTGCTTACGCCAGCTTTCAAAACGGTCGAATAGTTCGAGTAAATAATTAAATTTTGGTTCAAGATCTAGCTCTTCATATACAATCTGAGGTGTTTGTAGGCCGCTTTTAACTTTTTCGATAAAGTTTCTACAGATTTCGATATGATCTTTTTTATGTCGCTTCAAATCTTGTAACTGTTCGCCAGATAAAATCTGGTTAAGCAGTTTCCAGATCTGAAAATCTTGTTCTTTTTCAGATAAAATTTGAGTGCTAAATGCTGGAAGATAGCCTTCTTTTATAAATCGCTGATATAGGCGATAAGCCATTGCGTGAAAGGTTCTTACTTCAGGAATCAAATGCTGAGTTGTTGGTAGCGTTGAAGACTGAAGAGTCGTTGTTAACTTTTTTTGGAAATCCTCTCTAGCAGATCGATTAAACATTAAAATTAGAACGCGCCTGCTAGAAACACCTTGCTCTAATAGAAACCGAATACGATGTGCTAGCGTTGTCGTTTTACCGCTACCTGCTACGGCTGAAATCACATAGTGGCCAACAGGTGCATTAACTATGGCATCTTGTTCATCGGTCAGTGTAATAGACATGGAACTACAATTTATCGGGTGAGGAATGAAAACGCAGACGTTTATTATTGCGTAACAAGTGAGACTCTCTTTACTGATGGGCGCATTTAAATGACAATGGCTGCCCTTATGCCTTTCTTAAATATTAAGACACATTTGTTGGTCTATTATGCAGAAGAAAAAGATGAAATACCCGCGCTTCATTAAAATAATTAAAACATACAAGCTTTTATCTATAAGCCTCATAATCTTATTGGTTTCAGGCTGCGCTTATCAAACCGAAAAGCGTTTCGATTTAAGAAACCTAAATACTTCTAGCCAGCAAGTGCTCGAAAAGACAGAGTTAATGTTAGCCGC
This sequence comes from uncultured Oleiphilus sp., assembly GCA_963975615.1. Lineage (GTDB taxonomy): Bacteria > Pseudomonadota > Gammaproteobacteria > Pseudomonadales > Oleiphilaceae > PZPK01. Next base: position 22,433 of record CAXBKC010000002.1, on the reverse strand, counting down.
AGAAGCAGGCGATAGCGGACGAATAAAAACTGCCCTGGAGAAAGGCGCCAGAATTAATAACTATACATTGGAAGATACAGCGTTTTCGCTTGCACTGAAAAATGGCCATGAAGCGATTAGCCGCATTCTATTATCCGCAGGAAGTGATTGGGATATTGGGTTCTCAGAAGGTCAGTCAAGTGCACTAATCGTTGCTGCAGATCAAGGTTTTGATGATATTGTAAAAATATTGATTGTTAGAGCGGCACCTTTAGAGCAAAAGGACGAAAACGGATATACCGCTCTCGCTAGGGGCGCTAAAAACGGCCACTTAACAACCCTAAAAATATTGATTAATGCTGGCGCTAACGTGAATGTTCAACCCGAGGGGCGCTCAGTTTTAATGCATGTGGTAGACAAAAATAATATGTTGTTATCGCAACTATTAATTGCGGCAGGTGCCGACCTTGATTTTAGCGATTCCGAGGGTGATACTGCGCTAAAAATTGCTAGGCGTAATGGTTTTTTTGATTTGGATTTAATGTTGGTTCAGGCTGGTGCAAGGCCTTAAGAGATGAGTGAAATGTCGCAAAAGAAAAAGTTGGTTTTAAGCCCTTTGCCAGAGCAAACGGTTGATTACAGTCGCTATGAAGAATCGGAGACACGATGGGATCGTATTATTGCTGTGTTCGTGGTGCTGGCAGTATTGATGGGAGTGTTGATTTATTTCTTAGTTGGTAATGATGATGAGGGAAATGCTAGCAATGTGTTGAACACGACTCTTACTGAGGAGCAGCTTCCAGCCTTAGGATCTGAGAAAATAAGCACTTATGAAACCAAGTCTGCTGATGTCTTGATGCAAGATACAGAAAAAGAGCAGGTTGGCTCGGAGCAAAAAAATATAGAGCAAGCTGCCGTAAATGTCTCTAAGTCTGAAGAAGATGTTATCGAAAAAACTGCGAAGCCAGAGACAAAGCAAACCGCTACGGAAGACTTTAATGCTAGTAAAGAGTCTGAACGGATCGCTACAGAGGCTTCCGGTGTAGATGTAACTAGCACGCCTAGTGCCCGGATCGTAATTGAAAATGATGGCATTACCAGAGCCTTATTAACGCAGGAAATAAAAGATCAAGAACCACAAGGGTCGATACCTTTTGAGCTAGCCTTGCCTGATGAGGGTATAGTGAAAGTTATCCTCTTTACTGAAATGCATGGCTTGCGCGGGAAAAAACTTTATCATGAATGGTATCGTAACGGTGTTCGTCAGGCGCGTGTTAGGGTTCCGGTTAATGTGAATAAGCAGCGCTCTCATTCAAGTAAATATATCAATACTCAAATGCTCGGGGACTGGCAAGTAAAAGTGCTTGATGGCAAGCAAAATTCTTATGCTCTCGCTGAGTTCAAGGTTGTACTTCCCTAATGTGGGAGTGGGGCTTCTTAGTAAAAAAACTAATAGCGGCATTTTGTATGCCGCTTCCTCTATTGGTTTTAATGTTATGTCTTACTGGTCTGCTCTACTGGCGTAAGAAGTTTCTGCTTGCCAAGTGTTTTGGTGTTTTTTCCGCATTATTTTTATATTTAATTTCCATTCAGATAACGAGTGATATTCTTAACTCTAATCTAGAAAATCAATATTCAAGCTATCAAAAAACTAAAAATAATACCGCAGACTATGTGCTTGTTCTTGGAAGTTATCATATTAGCGATAAGAGCCAGCCTATCAGTAGTTTATTATCTTCCGTAGGGCTTATGCGCTTGGTCGAAGGTATTCGAGTGTATCGCTTAAATCCGGGCTCAAAGCTATTGTTGTCAGGCTATAGTTTTACTGATGAGATATCTCATGCAGAGGCTTTGAAGCGAGTTGCCAGTCATTTTGGCGTGTCAGAAAGTGATATGATTTTAGCGGGGCAAGTTAAAGACACTAAAGAAGAAGCCGATTATTGGACCCGTGTCGCTAACGGAAAAGCCTCTGCGAGCCATATGCCGCGCTCGATGTATTTATTTGAGCAGGCAGTAGCTAAGCAAAACCTGAAATTAGAGCTTATACCTGCACCCACTGATTTTATTAGCCATAAAACCTCAACATTGACTTGGAATGCCTGGTTCCCTTCTGGCCGAAATATTTATAATGTCGAGCGAGCTTGGCATGAATACCTTGGTGTTTTGTGGGCTTATCTTGCCTCATAATTAAGTGTTATTTTTTATAAAGAGGATTGAATGTTCATGACTAAGCTATCAAAAGCTATTCTTCTAAGTGCTAGTATATTTTTATCGTTTCCTATTCAGGCTGATGTTCTGGTCGAAAATGCATGGCTGCGCCTGCTGCCACCAGTGTCTAACATGACCGCCGCTTACATGAACCTAACCAGTGATCGAGAGGATCGTTTAGTTTCGATATCTAGTGACATTGCAGAGCTTATCGAAATTCACCAGTCCAAAATGGAATCTGGTGTGATGTCTATGCAAGAAGTAAAACGTTTATCCCTGCCAAAGGGCAAGACTATCGAGCTAAAGCCGCAAAGTTATCACTTGATGGTCATGGGTTTGAAGGAAGTGCTTATAGAGGGTGAGGCGTATCCGTTTACTTTGGAGTTTGAGCATGCTGGAAAAATGACGATAGACGTTCCAGTTCGTAATCCATAACTGATATGTCAGGCGCTTTACTGAAGAATTAAGGGGCCAAAGGCGACAATAATTAGCGTAGTCGTCATGACCAGCAAGGGCAGTAAAATACGCTCATGACGATAATAAAAATTGTGGCCTTCTTTAAGTGCCAGTTCAACCTCTTCGCTTCCGACAACTTGCTTGGTCAATAAGTGGTTTAATGAAACCGGCGGTGTTAAATAACCTAATTCAAATGCAACTAAGCAGGTCATCCAAAAATGGATCGGCTCAATACCTTGCTGATATGCAACAGGCGCGACAATGCCTGAAACGAGAATCAAGGCGCCAAACGGGTCCATAATCATTCCGATAAATACTAAAAATACAACGATCGCCAGCATAGCTAGAATGGTTGAGTTGAACCCTTCTGGAAAGCTTATACTGCCTCCGCTTCTCTCGATAATGCCACCGACGGTAAAAGAGCATGCCATTAGCATGAGGAGTGCCCCAATTTGAACCGCAGAGTGACGTACTGACTTGTCAAAGGTAGCACTGAGTTTGATGGGGTTTGTTGTCCCAGATAGCTCTGAATGCTCGCGAAGTCTGACTTTATGTTCGTATAAAACAATGCCTATTAAAATGATAGGAAGCAGAATAGGCGCTGAAAATTCATCTAAATATGAGTTCAGGAAAAAGCCAAAAACAAGCATGAAAGCAAAGAAAATAAGAGCATAAGGGATTAGTGCTTTAGCTTGGTTTAGACTGGGTTTTAATGATTCAGAAAGCGAAGGCATTTTGAGCGAACTTTGTTTGGTCAGCAAAACAAAAAAGCAGAAAACTAGCAGTGTCAGCATAAACACCCTGCTACCCCAATAGAATAATTCATCTGACAAGACTTCCTTATTCAAAATGGCAATGCCCACAACAAGCAGGCAGGGTCTAAGTACCACTCCAGAGCTTCCTGTCATAGCCGTCACGGCAAGTGCAAGTTGTCTTCGGGTTCCAATTCTACGGAGCTCTTGATAGGCCACAGCGCCCATGGCAATAATGATAATGCCTGATGCGCCAGTATAAGCAGTAGGAACCGCCATCAATATGATCGCGACACAAGCAAGTAATTCGGGGGGGAGCTTCCAAGGTGTGAATACCGCGAATAGCTTGGCTGGTAATAAAGTTTCTTTCAGTAGCATCCCCACCCAAATGTATAGCGCGATAGATAGATGTAAATTTGTCAGATGGAATATCTGGGTAAAATAAACAGCTATTCCTGGGAGGTGCTGCTCATTGATAAGAAAGTGGTAAGCGGCGGCTAAGAGCATCCAAGTATGTATTGGCACAGTAAGCAGGCTATGAAAGATTTGTTTTTTCTGAGTTAGAGAGCTTGGCGTTGTTACCAGTCTATAAAATGATATGCCCGCCATAATAGCAGAGCCCAGAGACAAAATAATAAGCAGTTGAGGTGATGAAAGTTTAGTGCCCGAACTATATGACCCGATAAAGAAATAAAGGCTGGAAAGGCTTAACGATGCAGCAGCCATAAACTGAGCAGAATAAGAAACAAAGTGATCCATTTTCGAATGAATACTTCGAAAAGCAATATGCTCTGTTCTCCAAGTTGCATAATTGGCACATAACATTAACAGTAAAATAAGAATGGTTTTTTGGTGATTAATTGAAAATATACTTATTTTTGCAAAGGCAGACTCCAAGCTGGAAAACATGGCAACTGAGCTTGAATACTCTTGAGCAAAAATTTCAGCATTTTGATGTTTCTTTTGGCAGACTTTGAGTTGCTTGATGAGAGATATGCGGCTGTTTTCTTTGTCGAATTCGTCTTCAATAAGGCTGAAGCCTTTGTTTTCAGATTTAAACCGAGCCTCTAACTCCTTGAGCCTGTCTTCAACATTTAAATCTGGGTCACAAGTAGGAGACGGCGCTTCTCCCCTCAGAATAAAATAATTGTCCCAAACAGATACGCCAAGCTTGAGTAGCTGAGCGTTAATGTTTTCACTGGTACCCGCTAGTACTGTCAGAAGCAACAAAAGCAGTACGCTAATCGATAGACCTTTGCTTAGCTTATTCTGCACAGCGATCATGGTGTTGGCTCTATTTTGTTATTTTTATTGATGTGTGTTGCTAAGCTTACTCTTTATCTTTTGAGGTACATTCAGCAAGGTTTGGATCAATTTTGCAGCGTACTTTCCTAAAAAGGGTAAGCGCTTTTGCGTTGTAGACATTTCTTTCGCGTAAGGCTATTCGGCTTTCGCGGAAGGTTTCATTCCAAATATCTTTATCTGTATCTGAAATTTCTATCCAGTATTTTTCAGGAATAGTTTGTTCGCTTTGCTCGATTGTCTTGATGCTTTCAAGGTATTTATTCGCTAGAAGCTCTCTGGATTTTTGCCCAAAACCTTCTGGTATTTTATTCCAGCGAACAATCAGTTGCATTGTGATTTGAAGGGATGGCCACTTAATGATACCGCCATTGGGCTCTAAGCCTTTGTACATTTCCATCGGTTCATAAGCCAAGGCAGGTGCACCCGTAATATCGACGGCTTTGTTGTTAAACTTTTGAAGGGCATTCATGATACTTGAAGATACAGGGGTCATACCTATTCGTTCGGCTAAATACCCAGACTCTGGCGCATTATCCAATACCGTAATGCGCTTACCAGCCATATCTGCAGGAACTTTTATATTTTTATCATTTACAAAGAGAAAGATGGCGCCAATTGGTGAAATACCAATGATTTCATATTCTCCTTTGCGCATGATTTTTTCTGCTTTGTCACTACTTAAAGATTTGATAATTATGCCTAAGTGCTCATACGTAGGAAGTGCGCCTACGGCATTGATTGAGCCGGTAAAGTCATTATATTCACGTGCTCTGATACCGGGAAGGTTCAGCATGTCACAGACGCCATTTTTAAACTCTTCAGAGGCAACGCGGTCGTCTGTATAAACTTTAAAAGATAAATCTACCCCCCAGCGGTAGGCATCAATTTGGTATTCTTTCATTGCTTTATGAACAGGGCCTTCGTTACCAATAAAGTCAAAAACACACATTGTTAGAGGCATTAGTTCGGCTTTGGTAGATGTGGCTTCTGCATATGAAAGTTTCGAAAAACTTAAAATAAGGATAAGGCAGCATAATTTAAAAAATGGCATAGACGAATGCATAGCAAGGCTCTTCTTTTAGTGCGTGGGCATGAAATTGTAGCTATGAATGCTACCCGATTAGGCTATTAGAAGAAATGGGATAATGTCTCAAAAAGGTGAAAGATAGTTAGATTATCGTAAACATTAATCCTGTAGACAAGCTAATTGCGCGGTGAAGTAATTCCCGTTCTATCTCTTAACTTGCAAGACGACGATTTTGATATTCGTTAAAGTCGGGTCTATCTCTTTGGTAATGCTTCATTAGTGGTGAGTGAATAATGAAATCAGCGGTACTTTTATTACAAGCAACTGGAATATTCCACAAGGTTGCAATTCTAAGTAAGGCTTTGATATCTGGATCATGAGACATTGGCTCTAAAGGGTCCCAAAAGAAAATTAATAAGTCGACAGATCCCTCTGCGATTCTGGCACCAATTTGTTGATCTCCACCCAAAGGGCCGCTTTGCATTCTTTCGGCTTTAAGTTTGGTTGCTTTTTCGATGAGTAAGCCGGTTGTTCCGGTGGTGACTAGTGAGCAGTGTTCAAGGTCACGGTGGTGATCGTTTAGCCACTTTATAAGGTCTGGCTTTCTATTATCGTGAGCGATGAGAGCAATATTTTCAATTGGATTCATAAAACAGCTATTTCCTAGTTGAGGTTATTATTGTTATGTCCTTTGGGGCTTCATCATACACTCAATACTTTACATAACGCTTAAAAATAAACGTATATTAAATAACTGTAGCAGATTATCTTTCATTTAGACGGCAAAAAAGTGACATGCTATTAAGGCAAATAGGCCAATGCATCTTAATGTCTTGAGCTGCAATATAGTATGCTGATTTGAAAATTTAATTGATGTAGATCAATCAGTTAGAAAAGATAGCTTGTTCATCTTTGAATGGCATTTAATAATGAGCAACAATATGCTCACGTTCAATATGCGCTGTAATCCAAGAGAAATATAACTGAAAGGCTGAAGTTTAAGCTGTTAGTGTATGAATTTAAATAAATGTTCATGGTCATTCTTTACGTCATCACTTGGAATAAATAGTAAAATAAGATTAACTTAGTAAATGCTTGATAGGCTTAGCTCACAAGGCTTGATTAAAACTTAAAGAGAGAGAGAAAATGAAAAAAACACTAACCACCATGTTAATGGCAAGTTCTCTAGTATTGGCTGCAGATGTAATGGCAGGTGACGCTGCAGCGGGAAAAGCTAAATCAGCGGTCTGTGCAGCATGTCATGGTGCTGCTGGTAAGGCAGCTATACCTAGTTATCCACATCTTGCAGGCCAAAATAAAGCCTACTTAATTAGTGCTTTGAAAGCCTATAAAAGTAAGCAGAGAAGTGGTGGTATGGCCGCGATTATGCAAGGGCAAGCAGCAGCCCTCAGCGATCAGGATATTGAAAATTTAGCTGAGTACTATGGTTCGCTATAAATCCTTTGATGGTGTTACATTTTTGTAAATAAACCCTGTGATTAAAAGACAAGCATGATGCTTGTCTTTTTTTTGAGTTTAGATCTAATTATATTTTTATAATGTCACCAAACTCTTAGTTAGGCCATTGATAGATTTATAGGATGTATTAAATCAGTTAGAATAGTGCGCAAAATTACATCCAAATGAGCTGTCTATGAAATTTATTATCAAACTCTTCCCTGAAATATCCATTAAAAGTAAGCCTGTTCGACAGCGTTTTATAAAGCAACTTCGCCAGAATATTAGTGAAGTGCTCAAAAGGGAGTTTGATCAAGTTTCCGTTCAAGGCTACTGGGACAAGGTTGAAGTAAATGTGAAGGGCGACCTTGATTACGCACAAAAGGTGGCCGCAACACTGCAAAGGATTCCTGGTATTGCCAATATTCTTAGGGTTCAGAGTTATACGATTGAAGATATTGATAATAATTTTGAAGAGATGTTACGTTTAACTCAAAATATTTTTGGCCAACAACTGATAGGGAAAACCTTTGCTGTGCGTGTTAAACGAGCAGGTAAGCATGGCTTTGCCTCAACAGATCTAGAGCGGTTTATTGGTGGTGGTTTATTCCAGCGATTAGAAACCGCAGGTGTTCAGTTAAAAAATCCTGACCTGACAATAAGACTAGAAGTTCGTGATTCTGAACTATATGTTATCGAAGAGCGTTATGAAGGCTTAGGCGGTTTTCCATTAGCAACCGTCGATGATGTGCTATCACTTATGTCGGGTGGCTTTGATTCAACAGTCGCAAGCTATCTGACTATGAAGCGAGGTTTGAAAACGCACTTTTGCTTTTTTAACTTAGGTGGTTCAGCGCATGAGATTGGTGTAAAGCAGGTAGCACTGTATTTATGGGAAAAATACGGTGCTTCGCATCGCGTTAAGTTTGTGACTGTTCCTTTTGAAGAAGTCATAGCCGAAATAGTTCAAAACATACATCACTCACAACGCGGCGTTGTCTTAAAAAGAATGATGTTGCGTGCCGCCGAAGAAGTGGCCGACTCTTTAAATATTCAAGCATTGGTGATGGGCGATAGTATTGCTCAGGTTTCAAGCCAGACCTTAACTAATATGTGTGTTATTGATGCTGTGACTAAAAAGCTTGTATTAAGGCCCTTAGTGACGATGGATAAACAAGATATTATCAGCCTATCAAGAAAAATAGGTACAGAAGATTTTGCGAAAAATATGCCGGAATATTGCGGCGTTATTTCGGATAAGCCGACCACCTGCGCAACAGAAGAGCGCTTGATTGAAGAAGAAGCCAATTTTGATTTTGCTATTCTTGAGCAAGCATTGAAGACGAGAATGACTGTTAAAATTGATGAAGTGCTGACGCGAGTACAAACATTGGCGGAAGTCGATGTCGTTTCAGTTCCTCATCAAGATGATCTCATTATCGATATTCGCCACCCGGAAGAGCGCGTAAAAGCGCCTTTGATGCTCACAAATAATGACATAACACAAATACCCTTTTATGAGTTGATGTCCAAAATAGATGAATTAGATGCCACTAGAAGCTACCTGCTTTATTGTGATAAAGGCGCGATGAGTCAACTGCATGCAAGTCATTTGAAGGCAATGGGATATGCTCATGTAGGGGTATATTCACCTACGCGATAACAGCCAGTACTATAAAAGGAATTCAGTATGGGCCCCAAATTAGGGCGAAGAGAGCAAAAGAAACTGGCCAATAGGCATGCAATTTTAGATGCAGGCTTAATGGTATTTTCTTCGATAGGCTATGATCGAGCTACAATCATGGATGTTGTTGATGCCAGCGGTTTATCTGTCGGTACTCTTTATAATCACTTTGGCGATAAAGACACTATTTTTGCCGAGCTGGTTTGTATGTTGGTGCGCGATGTTAGAGCTGTGCTCAGTGATGCAAGAAGCAAAGCTTACGATATGGAATCTTTTATTATGGGGGCGTTTCTGGCTTATGGTGAGCTAATTGAAGGCCAGCCAAAAATGCAGCAACTGATTAGTAAAAACTCTAATATATTTCGCCATTTTGTGAGTGCTGAAGATGAGTTAGCTGGTTTGATTGAAGATCTTGAGAGGGACATGAAAATTGCGGTTGATTCTGGCCTTATGCCGAAATTCCCTGTTAGCTTAATGACTTCGACGATGATGGGAGCAAGTGTAGAGGTCTTTTCTGAAGGTATAGGTTCTCAAACAGCCAAAGAAAAAGCTGAATTCTTGGGCCATATTTTTTTAGGTGGTATTCAGCGTTTAACAAACGTATAAATAAAGAACCTTGTGAAGGTTATGCTGTTCATCAAGGTCTTAAGTAAAACTTTAAAGCATCTTTGGGTGGAAAATGGATATTAGTGATTACAGACGTGAATACATGAGCCAAGGTCTAGAGTTTGATAGTCTAGACAAGAGTCCATTTACTCAATTTGAACATTGGTTCAAGCAAGCTGGTGATGCCAATATTCAAGATGCTAATGCATTTAGTATTGCAACTTGTGACCCTGACGAAGGGCCTTCAGTACGGACTGTTTTACTAAAGTTATTTGATGAACAAGGCTTTGTTTTTTTTACTAATTACAATAGTGCGAAATCGAAACAAATCCAGCGCTACCCTCATGTGGCTATGTTATTTCCATGGTTAGTGCTTAATAGGCAGATCAGAATAGAGGGTCGCTGTGAGAAAATTTCTAGTGCCGCCTCATTAAAATATTTTGCCACACGCCCAAGAGGAAGTCAGATAGGCGCTTGGTGTAGTGATCAAAGTGAAGTGATTGAGTCACGATCATTTTTAGAGCAAAAATACCGTGAAGCAGCCGAGAAGTTTAAGTCTGGCTCAATACCTTTGCCCTCATCTTGGGGTGGGTATCGTATTGTTCCGAAGCGTTTTGAATTCTGGCAGGGTCGAGAAAATCGTCTGCATGACCGTTTCCAATATACACGCCAAGAAGATAATTCGTGGGCTGTTCAACGATTAGCGCCCTAAGTTATCTATTATATTAATTACTCTAAGCTGGCATATTGAGATTGAAACCAAGCGTATAGCCATGTGCTTGGTTTCAAAATGATGGCAGAATTCTCATTTAAGCATTACACTGCACCCGATTAAAAATTCTCCAGCGCATAGTGGCCGCCCATCCCAGTAGGATACCAATGAAAAGAACCTTTAAATTAGAGCACCCTAAAATCAAAGTACCTCGCATCGTGGACTCTATAAAACACGACATCAAAAAGTTCCTCAAAAAAGAACGCAAAAAACCTTTACCATCGGGGACTAAATATTGGGGCTTTGATTGTAAGCTCGGGCAAACTGAAGAAACTGCAGTTGAAGTGCACTTGTCATCGCTAACACAAACTATTGATGAGCTTGTTGAAAAACAAATGCTGACTATTTACGTGGAAATTACACCAAAAGCCATTGAAGCTACCAGCAGTGTTTATGAGCAGGAGGATTAGTTATCAACAATAACGATCTCCTGCGTCGGGTGCCTAATATTTTTGATCTTAACGATCAACTTATACTTTCTGTATTTAAACTGGGCGGTTGTGAGGTTACTAAACCAGAATTGGCTGCTTGGATGCTGAGTGAAGAAAAACCAGAATTTGTTTTGTGTGAAGATGAAAAGCTAGCCCGCTTTCTGAATGGACTGATCATACACAAGAGAGGCGCTAAAGGTGAGGGCATACCCGAGCCGGAGTCTATTTTGAGCAATAATATAATGTTGCGGAAGTTGAAGATTGCGCTTAATCTACAGGCAGAAGATTTGCTAGAAATACTTAAGTTGAGTGATGTCACTTTAAGTAAGCATGAATTGAGCGCTTTATTTCGACGCCCAGACCATAAAAACTATCGTGAATGTTCGGATCAATTATTTGATAACCTTCTTGAAGGAATGGAACAGCGCTATAGGAAAAGTTAAGCCTAAGCTTTTCGGGCTAAATGTACCTCTAGAACCCCCTTGTACACCCTTGATCTTCGTTACGACGTTTCAGCCTCCAGTACGGCACTATTTAGTGTGTTAACTGTATTGGTGCTGGAACGAAAATTTAATACAAAATAAGAGAAATGCTTTTCATGGCAAATAAAGAATTTATTCTTCAGCGAATATGTATATATGTCGGTAAGGACTTTTCCCCGACAGTTGATAGGGAAGTGTCAGAAGTTCTACGTTCTAAATTTAATATCCACTTACCACAAAGAGCAACAATGAATGAGTCTCTGGCATCAGCGATAAGCGATCATGAAATTATAGGGCTTATATTGGAATATCGTACAATGGCTTAAATTGTAGACTAATGATCCCCAGCCTATGCGATCTTCGCCTGCCCGTTTGGACGCCCTAAAATAATAGACACCATCATCACCAATCCTAGGCTCCAGCAATAGACCACCGCTGTTACTAGCTCAAAAGGTGATAATCCAGATAACGAAGCGGCCAATAACATCTGAGCGCCATAGGGTAAAACCCCCTGAATCACACAAGCGCTAATATCCATAATGCTGGCACTTCGCTTTGGGTCTACACCATAACGAGTCGCAATATCTTTCGCCAAGCTACCTGATATTAAAATAGCCACGGTATTATTAGCAGTACAGATATTCACCAGCACAACACCTGCGGAAATGCTTAACTCTCCCATTCTTCTATGAGCCTTGGGCTCTGCTGTTTCTCGGGTGAAACGGTCTAATTGATCTGCCAGCCATGCTAATCCACCTCCAGCCTTCATCATGGCACCTAAACCACCAATCAAAAGAGAGAGAATCAAAATCTCTTGCATATTGCTATAGCCGGTATAAATATCACTGGATAATACTGCCAGCGAATAATCAGGCACTTGCGATAAACCAATAAAGCCTGCGACAACAATACCCGTAAGCAATACCACTAAAACGTTCAAGCCCGCGACAGCTAATCCGAGTACTAAAATATAAGGCAGCATGTTGATTGCTGACGAATAAGGACTGGCAACAACTTCAGCGGCATCACCTTGAATGAATAACCAGATAATCGTGAGTAATGCAGCAGGAATCGCGATCTTAAAGTTTAAGCGAAATTTATCCCGCATATTGCAGCCCTGCGTGCGGGTAGCAGCAATGGTGGTATCAGATATTATTGAAAGGTTATCACCAAACATAGCGCCGCCCATAACAGCGCCCACGGTTAGGACTAGAGATAAATCAGATGCTTCCGCTACACCGACAGCGATAGGGGCAACTGCAGCAATAGCGCCCATAGATGTGCCCATAGCTGTCGTCATAAAGGCCGTCATAATAAACAGGCCAGGCAAAACAAACGATGGCGGAATGAAATCTAAGCTCAGGTTCACCACGGCATCAACACCACCAATGGCTTTAGCGACACTTGCGAAACCACCGGCAAATAAGAAAATTAGTAGCATGGTCACTATCGTTGGGTTCGAACACCCTTGAATAAAGGTCTCAACTCGCTGATTAATATTTCCCCTAGCCAAGAATAAGGCCAAAATAATTGCGGGCAAAATAGCGACCGGAGCTGATATTTTATAAAAAGCGAATTCAGCACCCGCAGCCTGATAATACAAGCCGCTACCAATAAACAAGGCCATAAATAAAAGCATAGGCAGTAAAGCCCAAGGGGATTTAATCGTCATGATGTTTGCTCGCAATAGTTTGGCGTAAAAAAACCAGCTCTGTTATTCCAGCACCTCCCCCGTCATTACCGCGTAGGCGGTAATCTATGGTTTTATAACTTACTTGGGTGCAGACAGTGGATTTCTGCCTACTCAGGGATGAACTTATTAATTGCCATAGTTAATCATGGCGTTTTAAGCTTAGCCAACTCATTACCTAAGTTTGAATTCTCTTTTATTAATTCTTTATTTTCGACCATGGTTTCTTTTAGCTGACTCTGAATCTCTTTTAAACTGATATTCATTTCACTTAGTTGAGATGAGAGCTTATTGTTTTGTTCTTTACTCGAAACGAGATGTTTTTCTAATAATGTTTGTTTGATTTTATGCTCAGAAAGAGAGCCTTCTTTTTGCTCGAGTTGCTTCTTATAAGTAGCTAGAGCTTCTTTAAATGTTTCTATGTCATGCTCTTGGTAATCGATGAAAGCTTCATTGACGTCTAGAGTGAGATAATTGTCATCGAGTTGAGTTTTAAGATCCAATAGTTGAGAGGCAAGCGTCTGCGCAGAATCGCTGAGAACGCTTTGTTCTGTTTCTGGTGTAAGCTGATTACTTTTTAATTTTGTGATCTCATCTTGAAGTTGGTCACTGGTCGTTTTTAATCCTATGAGCATTGTTTTAGTTTTATCTAGCTCAGCCTTTTTATTGTGCAGGGCCGTGGATTTATCAAGCATCTCTTCTTGGGTCATATTCAAAATGTTTGCGAGTTTATCAATATTTTTTGATGCGAGAGCAATTTGATTGTATTGACGTTCTTGTTGGTCCATATAATCAAAGGCTAAATAACCTCCGATAACACAAATAATAAGCAGAGCAGGCAGTAAAAAAAGGCTGGTGTTCTTTTTCTTGGCTTCTAAATCATGCTGGCGGGAAGTTAAAGACTCAGACTCTCTCTTGATGAGACCTCGGTCTTGTTCTAATTTTTGTTCGCGCTTGCTTAACTCTTGAGCTTTAAGTCTATTGGCACGCTCTTTTTGAGCAACTTCTTCCTGGTTTTGTGTCAGTCTAGTCTCGGTGCGAAGCTGTAGTTGTGCTTGTCGACTAAGTACATCTTCTTTCAACTTTAAGGCTCTGGTCTTTTGCTCTAATCGTAATTCTTCCGGCGAAGCCATGAGTAAGGTATTCCTATGTAAGTTGAGTTATAAAAAGCCTTTAATAGCATAGTTGATGCTGTTTTATTTTGCCTGATGAATGTTGTTTAAATAGCATCTAGTTTGGCATAAGAAAGTACTAACCATTTGCAGCCACTTTCGTGAAAATTGACTTGGATGCGTGCATGAGCGCCTTGACCTTCATAATTTAGCACAGCACCTTCACCGAAACTCGGGTGACTAACAAGTTGCCCTAATTGGAAAGGGCAGGAGTCCTGAGCAAATCCCCAAGAGGGTTCTTTACTGAACGAAACAGGCATGGAAATACTATTTTTTATCCTCACCTCTTGCATCAAATTGGACGGGACTTCTCTTACGAATCGTGAAACTGGATTGAACTTTTCCTGTCCGTATAAACGTCTGGATTCTGCATAGGTAATGACCAGTTTTTCCATGGCTCGAGTGAGCCCAACATAACAAAGGCGTCGTTCTTCTTCTAATCTTCCTGGATCTTCCATCGACATTTGGTGTGGAAACAGCCCTTCTTCCAGGCCTGCTAAAAATACACAGGGAAACTCCAAGCCTTTAGCTGAGTGCAGGGTCATCATTTGGACACAATCTTGGTGTTCATCAGCTTGTTGTTCGCCGGCATCGAGTGCGGCCTGAGCGATAAAAGTGGCTAAAGGGCCAAGTTCATCGTTCTCTGGTTCATAGTCTTTAGTTGCTGATAGTAGCTCGTTTAAGTTTTCTACCCGCGCCTGACCTTTTTCGCCTCTTTCTTTGGCGTGATGGCCTTTTAGGCCTGTTCTTTCAAGAACTTGCTCACAAAGTTGCGACAATGTTAGTTCTGTTTGCTGTTCACATAGATCATCAATGATATGAACAAATTGTTTAAGGCTAGTGCCTGCTTTACCTTTGATGAGGCCAAGTTCAAGGCGTTCAACGCAGGCTTGCCACAAGGAAATGGACTGGTCGCGTGCATGTTCACGTAAATCACTAAGGGTTTTATTGCCAACGCCACGTGTCGGTATATTTACTACACGTTCGAAGGCCGCGTCATCATGTCGATAATAAATAAGGCGCAGGTAAGCCAGAGCGTTACGTATTTCTTGGCGGTCGTAGAACCTTAAGCCACCATAAATACGATAAGGAATACCTTGTCGAATCAGAAATTCTTCGAGTATTCGTGACTGGGCATTAGAACGATAGAGAATTGCACACTCGCTACGATCTCGACCTTGTTTCACCCACGCTGATATTCTATCCGCAATATAGTTTGCTTCGTCTTGCTCGTTAAAGGCGGCATAGAGATCAATTAACTCACCTTCGTTGCCGTCGGTCCATAGTTCTTTACCAAGGCGGCCGCTATTATTTTGTATGAGCGCGTTAGCCGCACTCAGAATAGTGCTGGTAGAACGATAATTTTGTTCAAGTTTGATGCATAACGGCTTTTGAAAGTCGTGTTCAAATTGCTGGATGTTTTCAATCTTTGCGCCTCGCCAACCATAGATTGATTGATCGTCATCCCCCACAACCATGATAGGAATACGATTGCCAGCCAAGACTCTTAGCCAAGCATATTGAATGGTGTTGGTGTCTTGGAACTCGTCAACCAGTAAGTAGCGAAAGCGGTCTTGATAATGCGCTAACAAGGCCGGGTTATTTAACCAGAGTTCGTGAGAGCGCAATAAAAGCTCACCAAAGTCGACCATGCCTGATTGTTGGCATTGATTTTCATAGGCAAGATACAATTTCGCCATGACTTGGTCGTATTGGCTGTGACTGGGAGGCAGATAAGCGGCCCGTAAACCTTCGTCTTTTTTACCATTAATAAATGCTTGAACTTGCTTAGGAGGCCAACGCGTTTCATCAACGTGATTTTCACGCATAATACGTTTAACAATACGTAGTTGGTCGTCAGAATCGAGAATTTGGAAGTTTTCAGGAAGGTTAGCGTCACGGGAATGCGCTCTTAATAAACGATGAGCAATGCCATGAAAAGTACCAAACCAAAGGTTACGTCCGGGGAGCTTTAATAGCTCTTCAATTCGACCGCGCATTTCCTTTGCCGCTTTATTGGTAAAGGTGACAGCCATGATGGAAGACGGGCTTAAATGCTCGATTTCGATTAACCAAGCTATTCGGTGGACTAAAACGCGGGTCTTGCCACTGCCTGCTCCCGCTAAAATTAATAAATTTTGCATCGGCGCGGCTACAGCTTCGCGTTGAGCATCGTTAAGGCCGTCTAAAATATGAGAAACATCCATGGGAATAACTTTCTTAAGAAAATAAAATCAGTTGCTAAAAATGGCTCAAGTATATCAGCAGCAGCTTTAAAAAACTTGCTAACTGTTCTATTGAACGTTAACTAAAAACTAGTCGTGATAAATAGTTTTCATTTGTTTAAAGCTAATGAAAGCTTTGCTCTATTCAGGCTATACTTCAAATACGCTTTCTCATTAGAATAATAACTATGAAACTTGGACGTTTTAAAAAGCTTGTACAGCGCTTTTCACCAACGAATAGCCTTCCCCATGATGCTAGTAAAGATGCGTTACATGATGCACTACTATCTGAGCACCAGATACGTTTGTCGTTAGAGAAAGCGCTTTCAGAAAAAGAAGCAGAGTTCGACATTATACTCAAAGATCGTGTTCGTGAGTTGAGCGCTGCCAATATCCAGCTAAGTGAACAAATAGCGCTACGAAAAAAAATTAGCGATGCCTTGGTTAAAAGCCAAACACGTCTGACACAGGCTATGTCTGCCACTCGTCTAGGGCTAATAGATTGGGATGTGTTACACGGTCAGTTTTACCAATCAGAGTTCATTGATGTCTTTGGCCCTAAAGAGCAAAGCACAGAAGAAATTATCAAAACGCTGAAACGGGTGATTCACCCGGTGGATTATGTCCATGTCAGAAATACATTAAACGCCTGTCTGGAAGGACGTTTATCAGACTACATTATCCAGTACCGCGTATTTCAAGATAACCAAAGCTGGCTTTGGTTAGAAGAATGCGGAAAAGTCGTGGATATGGACTCAAAAGGTAAGGCTTTAAGGTTGCTTGGTACAAGGCGAAATATTCAATCTGAAGTGCTACGCGATGAACAAGTTAAGCTCGCTAAATCTGTTGTCGATCATACCTCAGAGGGTGTTTTTGTACTCGATCCTCAGTATCGGTTTTTATCGGTTAACCCTGCGCTTGCTAAAATTACAGGCTATGATGCTACTGTACTCACAGGTAAACGTATCCAAGACATCAGTGATACGCCGAAGCGTGAGCAGGTTTTTCAAGAAATATTTCAACAAGTTCGAGCTAAAGACCAATGGCAAGGTGAACTCTTAGAAAAGCGTTTTCAAGGTGATTATTACCCCCAGTGGACTCAAATAAATGCCATTCATGATGAGCTCGGTGCTATTAAGTATTATGCCGGCATGGTATCTGACTTATCCTTCCGAAAAGCAGCAGATAAAAAGTTAGATTACTTATTAAATTATGATGATTTAACTAAGCTGGCAAATCGAGTTCAATTTAAAGACCAACTTCATCGAGCTCTAGTTCGTTTCAAAGATGAAGGTATGCCCTTTGCTCTGGTCATGCTTGATATCGATCGCTTTAAGCAGTTTAACGATAGCTTTGGCCACGAGGGAGCTGATCAGTTACTTTGTGATATTGCCGCTCGCTTATCTCAAAATATTCAAAAAGTAGATATTTTGGCGCGAGTAGGTGGCAACGAATTTGCCTGTGTTGTTGGTTGTAGTGCAACGTTTAATGTTCAGAATTTTGCTCAACGTTTGTTCAAGACCGTGACGCAGGATCATTATGAAGTGCTGGGTCAGGGTGTTGCCATATCATGTAGTGTTGGTATCGCTTTAGTACCAGAGCACACCCAAGATATTGAAATATTAATGCAGTTTGCGGCTTTGGCTGTGCAGAAAGCTAAGTTTCAAGGGGGTGATCAAATTCAAGTATTTGATGAAAGCTTAAAATCCTTTTCCCGTGAAAAGCTTGAGATGGAACATGAATTAAGAACGGGCTTAGAAAACGGTGAATTGGAAGTTTTCTATCAACCAAAAATGGATTTGCTGACGCAAAAAATTCATTCAGTAGAATCCTTAGTTCGATGGAATCATCCGACTAAAGGCTTAGTTTCACCTGCCGATTTCGTTAATATTGCTGAAGAAAGTACCTTAATCACAGACCTTGGTTTATTTGTTTTAAAGCAGGCATGTGAGCAGGCAGAGACTTGGCGAACAAGCGACTTGGGCACGATTAGTGTTGCTGTTAATCTATCTACCAGACAGCTTCGTGATCCTGAGTTGAAAAGCATGATTCAGAAAGTGATGGATGAGACTGGAATCTTACCAGACTGCTTGGAGTTAGAATTAACCGAAAGTATGATTATGCAAGACTCTCAGTCAGCGATTCGTTGCCTGCAGGACCTAAAATCCTTGGGGTTAAAAATATCTGTCGATGACTTTGGTACTGGTTATTCTTCTTTAAGTTATTTAAAAGACTTTCCCGTTGATACCTTAAAGATAGATAAAAGCTTCGTAGATGGCATGGAGCTATCTCAGTCTCAGTTAGCGATTGTGCGTGCCATTATTGTTTTGGGGCATAACCTGAGCTTGAAAGTCGTTGCAGAAGGTGTAGAGAACAATTCACAGCTACAGTTATTAACTGATAATGCTTGCGACATGGTGCAGGGTTATTTAATTTCAAAGCCTTTATGTGCTGAAGAAATGCAGAAACTACTGCTCAAACAGAAGGAGTGATAAAGTGCTTACTTTATAAAGTGACTGTCGAATTATAAGGCGTACGAGAGTATTGAAACTAATACTTGTTTCGAGAAACGCAAGTGCACCCTATAACTCTAAGCGGCATGTCTTATTCGTATTTACAAAGATATGCAGTGTCTTGAGGCACTTGTAAATCGAATGACTGATTAGCTTCAACAATAAATGTCTCGCCATCTTTAAATGAAATAAACTCGTCACTTCCAGGCAGTTTCACAACCAACTCGCCACACACAACGGTCATGTATTCTTTTTGGGATGTGCCAAAGGTATATTCACCTGCTACCATCACACCAACGGTGGCTGGTAAGCTTGTGCTTTGAAATGCAATAGATTTTACTTTGCCATCAAAATAATCGTTCACTTCTAACATGCTTATTCCTTAAATAGAGATTTATCAAAGGCGCGTATTATACGCATAATCTATAGACAGGTATTTATTTTTAGAATAACGTGAATTCAGATTTTTTTGTTAAACTCAGTCTCGGTTCAAATAACCAAGAATAATAAATTTACTCATGTAATCTCTCTTTAAAATGACGACTATGTTCATTGATGACTGAGGGTATATACACTTACAAAAAGTAGTGAGGGCAGAATGAAAAAAGCAATCTTATTGGTTGTCGTGGTGATTATTTTATTGCAGGCAGCCAGAATTACACGAGATGCGGGTATTTTCCGTTCTGTTGAAGATACTGTCGACTTGGCCTCTTGTGAGGTAATGAACGGCCCGGTTGGTGCTGAAGACATTACTATCGATGCTGTTTCGAAACTGGCTTATATATCGGCAGATGATAGGCGGGCAGTATTTAACGATCACTCCATTGGAACATATCCAAACGGTGCAATTTGGCGCTTGGATTTAAGTAAACCTGATAGTCAGGCAGAACGACTTAAAATAGACATGATAGGCGACTTTCATCCGCATGGAATATCACTTCGCTTCAGTGAAAAAGACAGTAATGATCAAGGTCGAGCAATTGAGTTATATGCAGTGAATCATATAAAACCAACCGAGCATGAAATAGTTGTTTTTACTATTCAGGAATCAGGCGAGCTTAAATTAAGGCGGCGTATCACTTATCCAGAGCTAATCGCGCCTAACGATTTAGTGGTTGTTGATAAGGACCAGTTTTTTGTGAGCAATGATCATGGTAATTCCTTAAATACTAAAATGGCAGTTCTGGAAGATTATTTAGGCCTGCCTTTATCATCTGTTAGCTATTTTGACGGCGCGCAAGGGCACATCGTTATCACGGGATTACGTTTTGCTAACGGTTTGGCTCTGTCTGAAGATCAAAAAAGCTTATATGTCGCCGAAACTACTGCCGGCAGGGTAACGCGCTACAAGCAAGCCGGTGACCGTCTAATTTGGGAAAAAGATGAAAGTCTTGATGTGAATATGGGAGTCGATAATTTTGAATGGGATGGAGCGGGTCATTTATTAAATACGGGTCATCCTAAATTATTCGATTTTCAGGCGCATATGAAAAATGCAGACGCACTTTCACCTTCAGAGGTAATTCGTATCGATGTGAAGTCCAGTCCAATGACTTATGAAACTCTTTATCTAAATAAGGGGGATGAACTTTCAGGTGCAAGTGGTGCCGCAAAACTGGATGAAACAGTCTTGATAGGTTCGGTTTTTGAAGAGCATTTCTTGAGATGTAAAGCGAATTAACAGCTTAGCTAATTATGCTTTAGGAAAGGCCAAACCATTCAGGCTTGATTAGCAGTAAAAGCAAAACAAAAATCTGGATACTAATAAAAGGTAATACGCCGCGATAGATGTCCTGGGTCTTGATAGATGGGGGCGCCACGCCTTTTAAATAGAAAAGACTGAAGCCAAACGGGGGGGTTAAAAAGCTTGTCTGTAAGTTCATAGCAATTAAAATGGCAAACCAAAGCATGCTGATGCCCAAGGCTTCTGCTACAGGCGCGAGCAATGGGATAATGATAAATGAAATTTCTACAAAATCGATGAAGAAGCCAAGCACTAAAACAACCAGCATCGAGAGGATAAGGAAACCCCACTTCTCGCCGGGTAGATTCATTAGCCAGTGTTCTAAAATTTGATCACCACCGGAGTAACTAAAGGTCATTGAAAAGGCGGTGGCGCCAATTAATATGGCAAAGACCATTGCCGTAACCTTAACGGTTTCATTGGCACTTTCCCAAAGCATTTTTGTACTAAATTGGCGATAACTTAGGGCAAGAATGATCGCACCTACGCCACCTAGGGCCGAGCTTTCAGTTGGCGTGGCAATGCCCGAAAAAATAGAACCTAAAACCACAAGCATTAAAGCTAAAGGTGGAAGAATAGCAATAAGAGCTTGTTTGAATTGTGTGGCGGTACTTTCAGTTGATTGGGGTAAGGCCGGTGCTTTCTCAGGATGCTTGGCGGTAATAAATAAAATATAGCCGATATAAAGTGCAATAAGTAAAACACCCGGCGCTACCGCGGCTTGGAAAAGTTCACCTACGGGAATACCCAATACATCGCCAAGAATGATAAGAATAATGGAAGGCGGAATAATTTGGCCGAGTGTGCCAGAGGCACAAATTGTGCCGCAGCTAAGCGCTTTGTCATAATTATGTTTCAGCATGCTGGGTAAAGAAATTAAACCCATGGCCACAACGCTGGCACCGACAACTCCGGTCGAAGCGGCTAAGAGCGCACCAACCAAAATAGTACTGATAGCAATGCCACCATTCACGCGGCCAAATAGTTGAGCCATCGCCACTAGTAACTGTTCGGCCAAGCGCGTTTTCTGAAGTACGACGCCCATAAAAATAAATAAAGGAATCGCCATTAGAATAGTATTTTGCATGACGCTTTGTATTCGAAATGGCATAAACGCAAACAGTTCAAAACCTTCAGAAAGAACGCCGAAAAATAACGCAACACCGGCAAAGGTAAACGCAACAGGGAAGCCAAGTAAGAGCATCAACAGGGCAACGACAAACATGATCATGCCTAGCATGGTGTTGGCTCTCTAAAAGTTATTTTTGTTTGATTAATCATAATTACAGTAGTGTATTTTGTTTGTGGTTTCTGGTGCTTGGGTGTTGATTTAAAATTAATAAAGCACGGGTGATTAAGCCTAAACTTGCTAGCCCCATCATAATAAAAGAAAAAGGAATTAAGCTCTTTATGATCCACCGGTAGGGTAAACCACCTGGGTCTCCACTTCCTTCACCTATTTCATAAGCATCAAAGGCAAAACTAATGCTGTAGTAAGACACCAGCACCACAAAAGGAAGGATAAAAAGGATGGTGCCGAAGAGGTTAATATAGGCTTGGGTTTTCTCAGACCAGCGATCATAGAAAATATCGACACGAACATGGCTGTTTTCATGAATAGCGTATGGGATACCAAGTAGAAATACGGCAGAAAATAGGTGCCACTCGAGCTCTTGCAGCGCAATTGATACATCGTTAAATGCATAGCGCATAACGACGTCAAAAAAAACATTAAACAGCAATAGGATCATTGCGATGCAGGCCAACACACCACAAAGGCGGGCAAGGTTAGCAAAGCAATGATCGAGCTTTAAAATAAGTGGCATATTATAATTTGACTACTTGGTGTCGTCAGTACTGATTAAATAGGCCAGGTCAGACATTTTGGTCCATTGCCGTACTTGCGCTAAATAGCGTTGTTGAGAATTA
>CAXBKC010000001.1:0-42146 GCA_963975615.1 uncultured Oleiphilus sp. | reverse complement strand
GGCGAGGATGGTTTATCTATCTGCCGTAAGGTTCGCCCTCATTATAATGGGCCGATCTTAATGCTGACGGCTAGAACTGATGACCTTGATCAGGTTTTGGGGCTTGAAATGGGTGCTGATGACTATATGTCTAAGCCTGTTCGTCCTCGTGTTCTTCTAGCTAGAATAAGGGCCTTGTTGCGACGCGTTAATGAGCATTTAGAAAAGTCAGAGAATGCTAATTCTCAAGAGGCTAACTCTATCAATGCGACGCGCTTGACATTCAATAATCTTGTTGTAGACAGTTCTATGCGAGAAGCTTGGTTAAACGATGAAAGTATCGATTTAACGAGTGCAGAGTTTGATTTGCTTTGGTTGTTGTCAAGCAATGCGGGCAGTGTTTTGAGTAGGGAGGCCATTTTTACTGCGTTGCGTGGTATAGAGTATGACGGTCAGGATAGATCAATAGATGTTCGGGTTTCTCGAATTCGACCAAAAATAGGTGATGATCCGGTTCACCCTCGTCGGATAAAAACGGTACGCAGTAAGGGTTACCTGTTTGTTAAAGAAGCGTAGTTGTTTTAAGTCTGGGCATTAATAGTATGAGGTGGTAACGATTTATTTGTTGCCACTTTTTTGTTTATATCGACTGTAAATATTAAGCTTTGTAACCATTACTTAATGAGAGAGTATTTTGAGTAAAATATTTGTTCGAATTTTATTGGGCCTAGTCGCGGTTATTTTTGCTCTAGGCCTTTTTAGTATGCTGGTTTTAACTGTGACTAACTCGGTTAGGGAAGAGCATTATTGGCATGATTTTTTGTTGCCGTATTTTTCTTACTTAAGTGATGAGTCAATTATCTCTCAGTCAGAGCGCCTTCCGAGTGGTGTACTCAAATCCCATTATAATACAGAAAACTATTCAGGGCATATAGCTAGGCGGATAAAGTCCGGTGACTTGATTGTCGAACTTACTGGGGCACGAATTAGTGCTAAGCAATATTTTCCGAATAGCGTTTTGGAAAGCCTGCCAAATGATGAAGTGGCCAGTGTGGTCACGCTAGAATCAGGGTATGCAGGTGATCAAATTTACGAGTTTGTTGCTTGGCTTCTTAGTAGCAGATTAAGGCTAATTACGAATCAGTTTGAATATGAGACGGATGATTACAGGAGAGAAGTTCAGAACTTAGAATCCAATTTAAATGTTAAGTTAGAGCTAGTTACACCTGAAAACCCATTAAAGTCCTCTTTCCTCTTAGAGGAATTAGCACGGTATGGGTATGTGAAGGTAGAAACTAATGATGACGTAGTTTTATATTTAAATTTGCCGACTGGTAGTGTATTTAAAATAAATTTACCTGAATCATATAGTGCCTTTTCTTTACCTGTAATTGTATTTTTGCTCCTGTGTTTGATTTTGTCTATTACGCTTCTTGCGCTTTCATTTGTTCAGGGTTTTGATCGTCGTATTCGGAGCATTGAAACAGCTGCTAGTAGAATATCTAGAGGGGAGTTAGAGGCGCGTGTAACGAGTGCTGGTGAAGAGGATGCTATTAGTCGCTTAGGTTTGTCATTCAATAGTATGGCTGATCATATTCAGCGTTTAATGTATGTTCAAAAAGAAATGATCCATGCTGTTTCGCATGAGTTGAGAACACCTGTTGCAAGAATTCGTTTTGGTGTTCAGATGATTGAGGATTGCCAAAACTCAGAGTCTGTTCAAAAGCAGGTGAAAGGGATTGATGGTGATATTCAGGAATTGGATGAGCTTATAGACGAAATATTGACCTATGCACGCTTAGAGCAAGGAGGGCCTGTTTTGGCCTTTCAGCAAGCGGATGTTGCGGCTATTGTTTCTCAGGTTGTGGCTGAGCAAAGTAGTGATAAGCCTGAGATTGAAATTACTTCAGAATTTAAGAATGATTCTGAGGTGTGGAAGGAATCAGATGTTGAAGCGCGTTATATTCATAGATCGATTCAAAATTTAGTTGGAAATGCTAAGCGTTATGCAAACTCTCGTGTCAAAGTAGTGTGTTCTTTTGATGCTGAGACTTGCCGAATTGATGTTGAAGATGATGGTTCAGGTATTCCGGAAGATCAATGGGAGTCTGTATTTACACCATTCTCAAGGCTCGATGATAGTCGTACTCGTAGTTCTGGTGGATATGGTCTTGGTTTGTCTATTGTCAGAAGAATTTTGTATTGGCATGGCGGGCAGGCATTTTTAGGCCGAAGTAGCATGGGTGGCGCAAAATTCAGCTTGGTTTGGCCTAGGAAACAAAGTAGTTAGCAAAGCTTGATATGTGATACGTATAAAAAAGGGGCCTTGGTTAGGCCCCTTTTTAGGTTTAAATTTGAAATTAGTGCGGTTCTTGATTCGAGTAGATGTATTGAAAGTAGCAAACTAAAGCAATGGGAATGGTAATAGCAAGAGAGCCGAGGCCGTAGCCTGTTAGTGTTTTTTCTGTAATGCAGTGAATTAAAAACATAAAAATATCTAGAGTGATTAGCCCGAAAAGAGCACCAGTAAAGTATTCGGGTTGGCTTTTATACCAGGGAGTTGTGTTTGTATTCATATTTATTGTTCTGCCTTTTGTTAGATTTACTTAGGGGTCGTTTCTGTTGTTTTTATTAGTGAAAAACGCAAAATTTAACCTAGTTTAGTTTTTTGAAGGTTAATCTTCGCTCCAAACTACGTTGCCTCCATTCTCCTTTGCTAAATATAACCTATTATCGGCTTGTCTGAGAAGGTCTTTGATGTTTGCTTTATTGTCCTGGGTCACACCAGAAGATATTGTGAAGTTAAAGCTAATCTGATCCATTAAGACAATTTGACCTTCTATTAAGGTTCTAAAGCTTTCGATTAGTTTTTTTGCTTGCTCTAGCGATAGGCCTGTGAGTAGCACGGCGACATTGGCGTCACTTAATCTTGAATAGCTAAAGCGTGCAAATGCCTTGTTTATTGTTGTGGCTAGGCTTTTCATTATGGCATCTGTTGCATCTAAGCCATATTTATTTTCTAGATTGCTAAGTTGGTCTATTGAAATGAGAGCTAAGCTAACGGGAGTATTATGATCGTGAGCATTATTCAGCTCTATTTCTGTATCCAAGAGGAATTTTTGTTTATTAGGTAAGCCGCTAGTATGGTCGTGAAAAGCAAGCTGTTTTAACCTTAATGCATGCTCTAGGCTTTCAATATTATGCATGATGCGGCAGTGAAACTCCTCATGGCTGAATGGTTTGTTTAGAAAATCATTCGCGCCATTTTTGATGAACTTAGCGGTTAATTTACCACTACCTTCTCCGGATAGGCCGATAATGACTAAGTCATTTTTACTGATTTCGCGACGAATGCTTTTAACTAGCTCAAAGCCATTCATTCTAGGCATGTTGTAATCTGTTATGAGTAGTTTTGTATCTGGGTGTTGTTCTAATAATTCAAGTGCGGTATCGCCATCGTCAGCGGTAATGACGTTATAGCGGTGCGTTTGTAATAAGTCGCGAATATAATTACGTGACATTTTCGAGTCATCTGCAACGAGTATTTTAATGTCTTGGTTCTTGGAAAGTCGTTGAATTAGCTTCATTACGTATTCGTAGGAAAAGCGACTTTCTTTGATGACATAATCCACAATTTTTTTACTAAGCATTGCATCACGTTTTTCTTCGTCGAATGTCCCTGTTAATACAATCGTAGGTATTTTTTGTTTTATGGTGAAATCTACTACTTCACCATTTGGGGCGTCGGGAAGGTTTAAATCGACAACAGCCACAAAATAATAATTTGGGCCATTTTTTTCTATGAGTGTTTTTGCGCTTTCAAAGGATGTGGCGATATCATAATCAAAGCCGTTAATAGACTTTGTTATGTGTTTAATTATTTTGACAACAGTTTGGCTGTCTTCTACGAGTAAGTATTTTTTCATTTTGTGAGTTGTTTTCATGTTTGAGTGAGAATAATAGGCGAGTTACTTCGTCGTTATTTGCTCTTAGTTATAGGCAGATTGTGCCTTAATATCTCAAGCTTAGTAGCTCTTTTATTAGACACCAGTTTTTGGTTGATAAAAGCTTAATATTGATCACTATTACAAATCTAAATATGTTAGAATCGCGAGCTTTATTTTAATAATCAGAATAAATAGGAACGCCGTCCATATGGGTTATCAAGCGCAAGAAATTATTCCCGTAAGTATTGAAGATGAATTAAAGCAATCTTATCTAGATTACGCGATGAGTGTTATCGTCGGGCGAGCATTGCCGGATGCACGGGATGGTTTAAAACCGGTACATCGTCGTGTGCTATTTGCTATGAGTGAGCTAGGCAACGACTGGAATAAAGCTTATAAAAAGTCAGCCCGTGTTGTCGGCGACGTTATAGGTAAGTATCACCCACATGGCGATTCGGCAGTCTACGACACCATCGTCCGGATGGCACAGCCTTTCTCTTTGCGATACATGCTCGTTGATGGTCAAGGAAACTTTGGTTCGATTGACGGTGATAATCCAGCTGCCATGCGTTATACCGAAATTCGTATGCAGAAGTTGGCTCACTCCTTACTTGCGGACTTAGATAAAGAGACCGTCAATTTTGTACCTAACTATGATGGTACGGAACAAATTCCAGGGCCGGACTTCCCAACAGCTGCTTTTATTAATGGTCGAGCCGGTATTGTCCAGGCTTACCAGACAGGTAGGGGTAAAATATATCTTCGGGCGCGTTATGAAATTGAACAAGAAGCAAACGGTAAAGAGAGAATAGTTGTTACCGAAATTCCTTATCAAGTCAATAAAGCGCGTGTGATAGAGAAGATAGCCGAGCTAGTTAAAGATAAGAAAATTGAAGGCATCACTGGCTTGCGTGATGAGTCTAATAAAGAAGGTATGCGTATTGTTATTGAGCTGCGTCGAGGTGAAATGGCTGAAGTTGTAATGAACAACTTGTATACCCAAACCCAGTTTGAAAACGTTTTCGGTATAAATATGGTTGCGCTTGTTGATGGCGAGCCTAAAACGATTAACCTAAAGCAAGCGCTAGAAATATTCGTTAAGCACCGTCGTGAGGTAGTAACTAGGCGTACTGTTTACTTGCTTCGTAAAGCAAGAGAAAGAGGTCATATATTAGAGGGCTTAACGGTAGCGCTAGCAAATATTGATCCGGTTATCGCGCTGATTAAAAAGTCACCTTCTTCAGCAGAAGCAAAAGAAGAGCTTCTAGCGCAAGCGTGGAATCCTGGTGATGTGACTGTCATGCTTGAAAGAGCAGGTGAAGATGCATGTCGTCCTGATGATCTTGAGCCGCAATATGGTATGCGTGATGGGAAATACTACCTTTCACCTGTACAGGCTCAAGAAATTTTAAACATGCGTTTGCATCGTTTAACGGGTTTAGAAACTGAAAAGCTTATCAGTGAATATAAAGAGATTTTAGATAGAATCGCTGGATTCTTATCCATCTTGAGTGATCCTGTTCGTCTAATGCAGGTTATTCGTGAAGAGTTAGAAGAAGTTTTAGAAGAATATGGTGATGAGCGTCGTTCAGAGATCATTTCATCTAAGCGAGACTTAACGATTGCTGATCTAATTACTGAAGAAGACTTGGTGGTTACGATTTCTCATGGCGGTTATGCGAAAACTCAGCCAGTTGAAGATTATCAAGCTCAACGTCGCGGTGGCCGAGGAAAGTCTGCTACTTCGATGAAAGATGAAGATTTCATCGAAAAGTTATTAGTCGCTAACTCACATGACACAATTTTATGCTTTACCAATAAGGGTAAAGTTTATTGGTTAAGAGTGTTTGAAATTCCTCAGGCAAGTCGTGGTTCTCGCGGCCGACCAATGGTGAATATTCTTCCTCTGGATGAAGGCGAAAGAGTCACTACTTTCTTACCAGTGAATGAGTACACTGAAGATCACTTTATCTTCATGGCGACATCTAATGGTACTGTTAAGAAAACACCGCTAGAGAGTTTTGCGCGTCCACGTTCAAGTGGTTTGATTGCGCTAGGTCTAGATGAAGGTGATACTTTAATTGGTGCAGCCATTACTGATGGCACTAAAGATATTATGTTAATGAGTAACTCTGGAAAAATGATTCGCTTCCATGAATCTAATGTGCGTGCGATGGGAAGAACAGCGCGCGGCGTTAGAGGCATTAAAATGGCCAAAGAATTCCGAGTTGTATCATTAATGCTACCTGAAGAAGATGGTTTATTGTTGGTTGTCAGTGAAAATGGCTACGGTAAGCGCACTCGCATGGATGAGTTCAATGTTATTGGTCGTGGTGGTCAGGGTGTGATCGCAATGCAGTGTTCTGATCGTAATGGTTTGTTGGTGTCAGGTGTGCAGGTTAAAGAAGGTGATGAGCTTATGTTGATCACCGATAAAGGCACTTTGGTTAGAACGCGAACTGAAGAAATCTCAATCTTGGGTAGAAATACACAAGGTGTTAGGTTGATTAAGTTATCTCAAGAAAATGAACACTTAGTTGGTGTTGAGCGTGTTGATGAGCCTAGCGTTAGCGAGCTTGATGACATAGCCGGTATTGAAGGCGGTGTTGAAGTTAATGCTGATATAGAGGCTGAAGCGGGTGCTGAAAATATTAATCAATAAGCGCGCCGAGTGCGCGCAGCGTGTGGCTGATGTTAAGCAGTTGGCTGCAGATGGAAAAGATGTTCAGTATTATCGGCCTGAGCGTGAAGCTCAGGTTTTACGCACTGTAATGGAAAGAAATACTGGGCCTTTGCCTGCTGAGGATATGGCTAAGCTCTTTAGAGAGATCATGTCTTGCTGTTTGGCGCTTGAAAAGCCTATGAAGGTCGCTTTTTTGGGGCCTGAAGGCACTTATACTCACGCTGCTGCTTTGAAGCATTTCGGGCACTTTGTGCAAGTTCAGCCGATGGCTGCCATTGATGAGGTCTTCCGTGAGGTTGAATCTGGTCAGGCTAATTATGGTGTTGTCCCTGTCGAAAACTCAACGGAAGGGATGGTTAATCATACGCTCGATAGCTTTATTAATTCGCGTTTGTTTATTGCAGGAGAGGTGAAGTTAAGAATTCACCATCATCTTTTGTCAGCAGATATTTGCGATGATATTAAGTTGGTAAAGCGGGTTTATTCGCATCAGCAATCTTTGGCGCAATGTCGAAAATGGTTAGATGCTAATTGCCCTCAAATTGAGCGTGTTGCTGTCAGTAGTAATGCTGAAGCTGCTCGTCTTGCGAAGGCTGAAAAAGGAACAGTGGCTATCGCAGGTGATATGGCGGCAGAGCTTTATGGCTTGATTAAGTGTGCAGAAAATATTGAAGATCAGCCGGATAATACAACTCGATTTTTAATCATTGGTAGCCAGGTTATCCCTGCTAGTGGGAAAGATAAAACATCCGTTATGGTTTCTGTAAAAAATAAACCAGGTGCTTTATATCATCTACTAGAGCCTTTTCATAAAGAAAATCTAAGTCTTACTCGAATAGAAACACGGCCGTCAACTTCTGGTACGTGGTCATATGTCTTTTTTATTGATTTTGAAGGGCATATTGATGATGAGAAAGTGCAGAGGGTTATTCGTCAAGTCTCACCAGAGGTAGTTGAGGTGAAGCATTTAGGTTCCTATCCTGTTGGAGTGCTTTGATGAGTGGTTCATCGTTAGGTGAAAACGAAAACAATTTCTGTGATTATTTTGCACTTGCATTGCCTTCTGTTCAGGCGCTTCATCCTTACTTGCCCGGCAAGCCTATCGAAGAGTTACAGAGGGAATTAGGGCTTTCAAATATCGTTAAGTTGGCGAGTAATGAAAATCCTTTGGGTTTAAGTGACAAAACGGTTCAGGCAATACAGTCTGTATTAAAAGAAGGTGCTCGCTACCCAGATGGTAATGGCTATGTCTTGAAAAAGGCCTTAGTCGATTTTTACGCCCAGAAAAAACAACGAATAGAATTAAATCAGCTTACTTTAGGTAACGGTTCGAATGACGTACTTGAGTTAATTGCGCGTGCATTTGTCGGAAGTGCTGATGAAGTTATTTTTTCAGAATATGCCTTTGCTGTTTATGCCATTGTTACTCAGGCTATCGGAGCCAAAGCTGTTGAGGTTGCGGCTAAGAACTGGGGCCACGATCTATCTGCAATTAGTGCTGCAATTACCAGCAAGACCAAATTAATATTCTTGGCAAACCCAAATAACCCTACCGGTACGGCATTTTCAAAATCAGAATTAATTCAATTTATGGAATTGGTGCCTAATAATGTCTTAGTTGTTTTGGATGAGGCTTATGGCGAATACATCAAAGACGACGTGTTTCCCGATGGTTTGAATCTATTAATTAATTACCCGAATCTTATCGTTACCCGAACTTTTTCAAAGGCTTGGGGTCTTGCTTCAATGCGAGTTGGTTATGCCGTCTCTAATCCGATAATTGCAGATATGATTAATCGTGTTCGTCAGCCTTTTAATGTGAATTTATTTGCTCTAGTTGGAGCTGCTGCAGCATTGACTGATAGCGAGTACCTTGAGAAAGGTGTTGAGTTGAATCGTAAAGGTCTGCATCAAATAGAAGAAGGGCTTGATAAGCTTGGTTTGACGTATATTCCTTCAAAGGGTAATTTTATAGCCTTTAATGTCCATCCAAAAAGCGGGAATAACAAAGATTATTCAGGCGTAGATGTGTACCAGCTGTTACTAAAAGAAGGGGTCATTGTTCGGCCACTTTCAAATTACAAAATGCCCGACTTCTTGAGGGTGTCTATTGGTCTGCCGGAAGAAAATGAACGTTTCCTATCATCATTAGCTACTGTACTTAGTGCGCTGGTTTGAGGTCTGTTAGTGTGGATAAGCTTACTCAACAAGTAGATGTGATGGCGATTATTGGTTTGGGCTTGATTGGCGGTTCGATAGCTAAATCGTCCCGGCTCTCGGGTTTTGCAAAACATACCATCGGTTATAGTCTTAATTTTGCTGAAGCTTCTTTAGGGGTTGAATTGGGTGTTGTTGATGAGGCTGCCCGATCAATTGAGCAGGCAGTTTCAAATGCTGATGTAGTCATCATAGCCGTTCCCGTTAAAGCGTTTGAAAGTGTATTGGCTGACGTTAAACCTTATCTAAAAGAAAGCGCAATTATTACCGATGTGGGTAGTGTAAAGGGCTGTTTTCTCGAAGCGGTTAAAGCTGTATTTGGTGTTCTACCGTCTTTTGTTGTGCCTGGTCACCCGATTGCTGGTTCGGAAAAAAATGGCGTATTGGCTGCAAATGAAAATCTATTTAAAAATCATAAGGTCATACTGACTCCACATGAGTTTTCTTCGGAGAATGCTGTTCAACTTGTTAGAACTATGTGGGAAGCTGCAGGCTCTACTGTTCTTGAAATGACTGTGGAGCATCATGACGAAGTATTAGCGGCTACTAGTCATTTACCGCATCTTATTGCTTTTTCATTGGTTGATACCTTGGCGGGTGAAGAAGATAGCCAAGAAATTTTTCGATATGCTGCCGGAGGGTTTCGTGACTTTACCCGAATTGCCGCAAGTGATCCGCTTATGTGGCATGATATCTTTTTAGCAAATCAGGATGCCTTGCTAAAAGTGTTAGATCATTTTAGTCAAGACTTAAATTATTTACGAAAAGCAATTGAAGACAAAGATAGTCAGCGTTTATTAGGGGTCTTTACCCGAGCAAAAGCTGCGAGAGAACATTTTACTAAAATCTTATCTGGACAGTCATATACCAATACCATGAATACAAATAATGTAACGTTTAAAATGAAATCGGGTGGTTCTGTTAAGGGATCTATTCGTGTGGCAGGTGATAAATCTATTTCTCATCGTTCAATTATGTTGGGCGCATTAGCTGATGGCATCACTGAAGTAGAAGGTTTTTTGGAAGGTGAAGATAGTTTAGCTACTTTGCAGGCTTTCCGTGATATGGGGGTGGTGATTGAAGGCCCGAATCAAGGGAAGGTCAAGATTTATGGTGTCGGCTTGCATGGATTGAAGAAACCGCCTGGTCCAATTTACTTAGGTAATTCTGGTACAGGTATGCGGCTTTTTGCTGGCTTATTGGCAGGGCAGAAATTTGATACAGATCTGGTGGGTGATGAGTCTTTAACAAAAAGACCAATGGAAAGGGTGGCCGGTCCTTTGAGGTTAATGGGTGCGCAGATAGAGTCAGCAGAAGGCGGTCGGCCTCCATTAAAGATCAAGGGTGGCGCTCCGCTAAAAGGCATACACTATGATATGCCGATGGCAAGTGCCCAGGTTAAATCCTGCATTCTTTTGGCTGGTATGTATGCTGAAGGTGAAACGCTTGTTTCTGAGCCTGCTCCTACGCGTGACCATACTGAAAGAATGTTAAATGGCTTTGGTTACCCGGTAGAGCGTAATGGTGCACTTGCTAAAATTAAGGGTGGCGGTTCATTAACTGCTGGTAAAATCGATGTGCCTGCAGATATATCTTCAGCGGCTTTTTTTATGGTGGCGGCTTCAATTACACCAGACGCAGATATCACTCTCGAGCATGTTGGGCTTAACCCAACGCGTGTTGGTGTCATCAATATTCTAAAATTGATGGGAGCGGATATTACTATTTCTAATAAAAAAGAAGTGGGTGGTGAGCCAGTTGGTGATGTTCGTGTTAAGTATGCTCCACTTAAAGGTATCCATATACCAGAAGATCAGGTGCCTTTAGCTATTGACGAATTTCCTGTGTTATTTATTGCGGCTGTCTGCGCCGAGGGTGAAACGGTATTAACGGGTGCTGAAGAACTACGAGTAAAAGAGAGTGACCGTATTCAAGTGATGGCAGATGGTTTGGCTCAACTTGGTGTGCGTACTGATGTTCGTCCGGACGGTATAGTCATCAAAGGTAGTCGTATGAAAGGTGGCATTGTGCATAGTCATAGTGATCATCGAATAGCAATGTCATTTGCAGTAGCTTCTTTAAGGGCTGAGGGTGATATTCAGATTGAAGATTGTGCCAATGTAGCAACTTCATTTCCAAATTTTGTTGAATTGGCAAAAGAAGTGGGTATGAATATTACTGTTGAAGGCCTTAATTAATGCTTCAGACTTCTAAGGATGTCCAGGTTATGGTATTGACCATTGATGGTCCTGGCGGAGCAGGTAAGGGTAGTGTTGCTCAGTTAATCTCTAAAAAGCTTGGCTGGCACCTGCTTGATAGTGGTGCGCTTTATAGGCTAACTGCTCTTTCAGCCCAAAAGTTGGGTGTTTCATTTGATGATGAGCTTCTATTATCTGAAATCGCTTCTAAGTTAGATGTGAAGTTTAAGGCCTCAGGTTTTGGTGAGCCGGTTCAAGTTATTTTATCTGGTGAAAATGTAACTGATGAACTTCGTTTAGAGTCGACAGGAAATAACGCATCGAAAATAGCGCCTTTGGCTGGGGTTAGGGCTGCGCTGCTTCAGAGGCAGAGGGATTTTGCAGTGTCTCCCGGGCTTGTTGCTGATGGTCGTGATATGGGGACCGTCGTATTCCCGGATGCCAAATACAAAGTTTTCTTATCTGCAAGTGCTCAGACTCGTGCAGAGAGGCGATATAAACAGTTGAAGGATAAAGGGGAAGATGTTAAAATCGCGCCCCTTTTAAGGGAGATTGAAGAGCGAGACGAGCGGGATATGGGGCGAAAGAATGCACCTCTTAAACCTGCAGTAGATGCCTTACTTATTGATTCAACAAGCTTTTCTATAGAGGAAGTGTTGAATAAAGTGATCGAATTTATAGAGTCTAAGCCTTAATTTCTAGAATTTTAGTTGTCGTGTTTTAAATAACGTTGGCCAGCAGCGAAAACACGCTTAATTTAAATTAACCACATTAGCTGGTGATGTGGAGAATGTTAATCACACAGGAAATGTAATGAGCGAGAGCTTTGCTGAATTATTTGAAGAGAGTCTAAAAGTAATAGATATGACCCCTGGATCAATCATCTCAGGTGTTGTTGTAGATATTGATAGTGACTGGGTAACAGTTAACGCAGGCTTAAAATCTGAGGGTGTTATACCTCTTTCTCAATTTCTTACAGATAGTGGAGAAATTGAACTTAAAATTGGTGACTCAGTTGATGTTGCGCTTGAAGCTGTTGAAGATGGCTTTGGTGAAACTCGTCTATCGCGTGAAAAAGCTAAGCGTGCTGAAGCTTGGACAGAGCTAGAAAAAGCTTTCGAAGCTGAAGAAGTCGTGAAAGGTGTGATTAATGGTAAGGTTAAGGGTGGTTTCACTGTTGAGTTGAAGACTATCCGTGCATTCTTACCGGGTTCTCTAGTTGATGTGCGTCCAGTAAGAGATACGCTTCACTTAGAAGGTAAAGAATTAGAATTTAAAGTTATTAAATTAGATCAAAAGCGTAATAACGTTGTTGTATCTCGTCGTTCAGTATTAGAAGCAGAAAACAGTGCAGAGCGTGAGGCATTGTTAGAGTCTATGGCTGAAGGTATGGAAGCTAAGGGTATCGTTAAGAACCTTACAGACTACGGTGCTTTCGTTGATCTAGGTGGTGTTGATGGCTTGCTTCATATCACAGATATGGCTTGGAAGCGTATCAAGCACCCAAGTGAAATTGTTAATGTTGGTGACGAAATCAATGTTAAAGTATTGAAGTTTGATCGTGAGCGTAACCGTGTTTCTCTAGGTCTTAAGCAGCTTGGTGAAGATCCATGGGTTCAAATCAAAGAGCGTTACCCTGAGAATACTCGTGTAACAGCGCGTGTAACTAACTTAACTGATTACGGTTGCTTCGCAGAAATCGAAGAAGGCGTAGAAGGTTTGGTTCACGTTTCAGAAATGGATTGGACTAACAAAAATATTCACCCATCTAAAGTTGTTCAGTTAGGTGATGAAGTTGAAGTAATGGTTCTTGATATCGACGAAGATCGTCGTCGTATTTCATGGGGTATTAAGCAGTGTCATGCTAATCCATGGGAAGAATTCTCAAGCCACTTCAACAAAGAAGACAAGGTGACTGGTAAGATTAAGTCGATTACTGACTTCGGTATCTTCATCGGATTAGACGGTGGAATTGATGGTCTAGTACATCTGTCTGATATTTCTTGGCACGAAACAGGTGAAGACGCTGTTCGTAAATACAAGAAAGGCGATGAAATTGAAACTGTTATCTTATCTGTTGATCCAGAGCGTGAGCGAATTTCGCTTGGTGTTAAGCAATTAGAGCGTGACCCATTTGCTGAATTCGTACAAGTTAATGACAAGGGTACTATTATCACTGGTACAGTGAAATCAGTTGATGCAAAAGCTGCAATCCTTGAGTTAGCGGAAGACGTTGAAGCAACATTAAAGGCTTCTGAGATGAGTCAAGATCGTGTTGAAGATCTTACAACTCAGCTTAAAGAAGGCGATAAAGTTGAAGCGAAAATCATTAACATCGATCGTAAAAATCGAGTGATTAATTTGTCAGTTAAGTCAAAAGATGTTGATGACGAAAAGCAGGCAATGAAAGATGTTCGTGAGAAGCAAGTTGAATCTGCTGGTCCAACCACGATTGGTGATTTGATCAAAGAACAGATGCAAAACAAATAATTATTGTACTAATACAACTAACTATTTGTAATATAATAAAAAAAAACGGGCTTCTAGCCCGTTTTTTTTGTGTTTTTTATTTCTTTGTCTACACTAAAAAAAAGCTCTTTTTTTATGGATTGGGTAGTAAATGACAAAATCAGAACTCGTTGAAATTATTGCATCAAAACAGACTCAACTTTCGGTAAAAGACGTAGAGTTAGCGGTAAAGACATTAATTGATCTTATGTCTAATACTTTATCTTCAGGCCAAAGGATTGAGATTCGTGGGTTTGGAAGCTTTTCTTTGCATTACCGTGCTTCAAGATTAGGCAGAAACCCAAAAACAGGTGAAGCTGTTAACTTGGATGCTAAGTTTGTGCCTCATTTTAAGCCAGGAAAAGAGTTGCGTGATAAGGTTAATGATAGCTTGAAAGAGGGCTATTAATCTCTTCACAATATTATTATCTCGCGTGTTAATATATGATTAGATCTACATAATTGTATTGATAATAATAAGGTGGTTTAACGATGGCGATGCTTAAGTCTCTTTTTCTCTTGCTTGTAATGCTTGTGTGTATTGTTGTCGGTCTTCTATTTTCGTTCAGAAATAGCTCATTGATTAATGTTGATCTCCTTTTTCTTCAATCATCTGGCTTTAGTGTTGGCTTTTGGCTGCTTGTCTTTCTAATGGTTGGGGTGGTTTTAGGAATGGCTTTGGTGTTACCTAATAGGTTGTCACAAAGGTTTAAGATTCATCAACTGACAAAAAAACTAACTAATGATAAACAGTCCCAAGCTCGGTTAAAAGCAGAACCTAGTAAAGGCACTTAAATGAATAATTGGCTTTTATTATTGGTGTGCCTAGGATCCATTTCCATCGGGTGGGCTTTAGGTTTTTCTTATCGCCGGAAAATGACGGCCATCGACAGCCCACTAAATCTATCTCTTGATATGAAGCATCGACTTCAATTGCTTTTTGATTCATATCCTGACGAGTCTATTGATCGATTTATCCAGTCACTTGAAGTTACCCCAGAAACATTGCCTTTGCATATTTCTATCGGAAAGCACTTTAGAGCTCAAGGTGAGGTAGAAAAAGCAATATTGGTGCATCAAAACTTGATGTCACACCCTGAATTAAGTTCTCGAGCATCTGAAAGTATTATTTATGAGTTGGCGAAAGACTATAAATCTGCCGGCTTATTTGATCGGGCTCAGGCACTATTGCATCAATTAAAGGGGTCAAAGCAGTTTTCTGTCAAAAGCCTTAAACTTTTGCTTGATATTCATGAGGCAGAAAAAGATTGGCCTACAGCATTAAATGAGGCTTCTAGAGTCGATTTCAAAAAATATAAAGAAATAGCTCTAAGAGTAGCGCAGTACTATTGTGAGATTGCGGATAAATATAGCAAGGAAGGTTTAGTAATCGAGTCTGAGTCGAATTTCAGGCAGGCGCTTATAATATATAAAGGGTGTTATCGGGCTCATCTAGGTTTAGCAAATTGTGCTTATAATAGTGGTGATTACAATACATCTATTTACCATCTAAAATTATTGATAGGTATTGCGCCAGAGCACATAACTTTAGCTTTGCCGTTATTGTTGGATGTAACAGTAAAAACTGATTCCTTCGTAAGTCATCAGGAATATCTTAACAAATTGTTGGCAGACACTGGTCAAGTTCCTGTAATGCTGGCAATTATTGACTCGATGAGTGAGGAAGGGAATATCAAAAAGGCATCATCATTCTTGTTTGAATACTTACAAGACTATCCTAGCCTTACCATTCTATATCGATTTTTTAAGCTTAATGTTCTGTCTGAATACTCTTCCAAAGAGCTTATACAGCTAATGGAGAAGGTTCTTGATGGTGTGCAGCTAAATGAGCAGGAGTACAAGTGTAGTTCTTGTGGTTTTTCAGTGCGTCAGCTTCATTGGTTGTGTCCTAGCTGTAAGGGTTGGCAAACTATTAAGCCTGTTATTGAATATGAAGTAACTTTTCAGAAATAAAGAGCGGTGGAATTAAATGTCTGACAGTAATATTGAACAAGGAAGTATTGTTATAAATGAGTCTCCACTTATTGTTGCATTAGATTATCCTGACCTTGATCAGGCCTTAAGAATGGCTGATCTTTTAGACTCAAAGGTTTGTAGGGTTAAAGTAGGTAAAGAGCTGTTCACAAAAGAAGGGCCTAAAATTATTGAGGCTCTTCATAGAATGGGTTTTGAGGTTTTTCTAGACTTAAAGTTTCATGATATTCCAAATACTACTGCTAATGCGGTCGCTGTTGCTGCGGAATTAGGTGTTTGGATGGTTAATGTACATGCTAGTGGTGGAAGAAAGATGATGGAGGCTTGTGTAAATAAACTATCTACATATACATCACCTCCTTTATTAATTGGTGTAACGGTTTTAACAAGTATGACTGAGGCCGACTTGTATGAGGTTGGTATTCATTCCTCACCACTGGATCATGTTGCTAAACTTGGGGAGTTAGCAAAAATATCTGGCTTAGATGGCGTTGTTTGCTCTGCTCATGAAGCATCTTTTTTAAAGCAACGACTAGGAAGTCAGTTTAAATTAGTAACGCCTGGCATTAGACCTTCTTTTTCAGAAAGAGGGGATCAGCAGCGTATTATGACGCCTAGTGAGGCTTTGTATGCAGGTTCTGACTACTTGGTGGTAGGTCGCCCAATTACTCAGGCGGAGAAGCCCTTTGATGCTCTAGCTATGGTAATGCAAGAAATCGCTCAGAGTTAAAATAAATGCTTGGGCTATGTAAATGTATTTTAGCTCTATATTTAACGTGAAGTATTGGTTTTAATTTCATATATCCTTTAAAAATATAAATCATTGTAAATTAAGGTCTTGTTTCACATATTTGTTATTCTTATTTTGATATAAAGTAACATTATGTATTTATATAGGTTTGTGACATGAATAAAATCGCCGGTGTTTTTGAGTACAGCCGATTTCTTATTCCCTACAGAGTGTATGGGCAACAAGAAAAAGTGATTGTTTGTGTCAGTGGTGCAAAGCAAACCATGTCTGCATGGCGCTCATTTATATCCTACTTCTCAAAGGATTATCAGATTATTGTGTTTGATATGCCTGGGCAGGGGCGTTCAGAAATATTGAGTGGTCCAGCCGGTGTTCCCCTTTCAGAACAGGTGGATGTACTTCATCAGTTACTTACGCATCTTGATGTTTTAAGTTGTCAGAAGCGTTATTTAATCGGTGGCTCATGGGGCTCTATCGTCTCAGCAGTATATGCAGAACACTATCCAGATGTATTTCATAGGCTGATTTTAGGCAGCTTTGGTACCAAACCTAATAGTGTACTGAGTTCAAT
The DNA here is from genome assembly GCA_963975615.1 of uncultured Oleiphilus sp. Classification (GTDB taxonomy): domain Bacteria; phylum Pseudomonadota; class Gammaproteobacteria; order Pseudomonadales; family Oleiphilaceae; genus PZPK01. The sequence goes on along the minus strand of CAXBKC010000001.1, from coordinate 25,297 downwards.
TATTGATCAGGTGCAGTTTTATATCGAAGGTGGGCGAGGTTCAGAAATTGCACCGATGATGATTGAGAAGTTTGGTCAATATATTCCAGATATTTTAAAGAAGCAGATAATTTCTCAATTCGAAAATATGAGTGACCAGCAATATCAATCATTTTATGAGCATAGTGTGTTTGTGACGAAATTGGGTGATCTGAAAGAATATATGAATTTAGAGTTAATTAAAGTGCCTACATTAGTCGTTATGGGGCAGTTTGATACAATAATGGATTTATTTGATACGCGAAAAGCGACTAAATTAATTCCCGAGGGAAGGTTCCAGTTAATTAAAGGCGTTGGGCATTTTTTGCATTGGGAACAGTCAGAGATCTTATCAATTTATGAGGCTTTTTTCGAAGAAAGTAGTATTCAAAAAAGTAATTTCATTTTGGCTTGATCCATTAAGGATCTTCGCCTTCGGGTAGAACTCAGCTACTCATTCCGTATTGCCAGTGTTTATTTTTATAGTCGTGTCTGTTTCAGTCTCAAGCGCTGGCTAGTTCATATGCAATTAGGTGTTCAGCGTCAATTCCAATAGGTATTGAATCTCCTACTTGAAAATCTTGATGGCTCGGAAAAAGGGCTTCTATGGTTGTTCCAGATGCTAATTTTAATTGATATTGGGTTGATGTCCCAGCAAAAATTTTACCGGTGACCAGTACGCTTAGTTTAGAGTTGGAAGTATGGACAACATCATCAGGCCTAATTAGAATTTCAACTCTGGTACCTTTTTTCCAGTTGTATGCTCTATTTCCTTTTAATAAACCTATCTCTGTTTCAAATGTATCAGGCTCTAATATCTCACCTTTAATGAAGGCTCCCTGACCAACGAAGGATGCTACAAAGTGATTGTTGGGTTCATGATAAAGTTCATAAGGTGAGCCCCATTGTTGTATTTTACCTTGATCTATGACTCCGATTTGGTCGCACATGGCAAAGGCTTCTTTTTGGTCGTGCGTTACTAATATGGCACTTATGTTTAGTGTTTTTAAGATGTTACGAATATCAAGGCTTAATCTATTTCTAAGCTCTGCGTCTAGGTTGGAAAAAGGCTCATCAAGTAAGAGTAGTTCAGGTTCCGGTGCAAGCGCTCTTGCCAAGGCAACTCTTTGTTGTTGGCCGCCCGAAAGTTCATGTGGGTAACGGTCTTCATATCCGTTTAAATCGACTAGATTAATTAGTTCGTTTACTTTACTGATCTGATGTCTTTTTTTCTGTGTTAGGCCGAAATGAATATTTTCAGAAACTGTTAGGTGAGGGAATAGGGCATAGTCTTGAAAGACCATCCCTATATTTCTGAGTTCGGGTGCTAATTGTTCGGATGGAGAAGATATCTCTGTATCATTAAGCAAAATATTGCCATTGATTGGGATTTCAAATCCTGCAATAGCCCTCAGAATTGTGCTTTTTCCACAGCCGCTAGGTCCTAAAAGGCAAGCTATATCACCTTTAATAAGCTTGAAGGATAAATCTTTTATCACAACTAAAGCGTTATAGTTGCATTGTATATTTGTAAGTTCGAGCAAGAATGACACTGTGTTTGCGCTCTTTGAAAACGATAAATTATATGTTGGATATCGTGTTATTTAGGCATTACAGAGTAAAAACTCAAGTAATGCTTTTTGTGAGTGTAAGCGGTTTTCTGCTTCATCCCAGACTACAGAGCTTGTATGGTCTAGCATGTCATGGCTTATTTCTTCGCCTCGGTGAGCTGGAAGGCAATGCATAAAAAGCGCATCTTTATTGGCATGACTCATTAGTTCAGAATTGACCTGGTAGTCGCTGAATTTATTTTCTCTAATTCTTTGCTCTTCTTCTTGACCCATTGAAGCCCACACATCAGTGACAATCAAGTCAGAATTTTTAGCTGCAGCAATAGGGTTGCGGATTATATGAGCGTGTTTTGAGTTAGCTTTTAGTAATTCTGCTGAAGGGTCGTATCCGACAGGAGCAGAAATCACTAATTCAAAATCTAATAGTTTGGCTGCGTTAATGAAAGAATTGCACATGTTGTTGCCATCACCGATCCATGTCACCTTCTTGCCAGAAATTGAACCTCTATGTTCGTGGTAGGTTTGCATGTCAGCAAGTAGTTGGCAGGGGTGAAAGTCGTCTGTTAGTGCGTTGATGACAGGAACGGAAGAGTGCTGCGCAAATAATTCTAGTTTAGAGTGTTCAAATGTTCGTATCGTAATTGCGTCTACCATTCTAGAGAGTACTTTGGCACTATCTTCTATGGGTTCGCCTCTACCAAGCTGGGTGTCTCTTGGTGATAAAAATAATGAGGAGCCGCCAAATTGAGCCATTCCAGATTCAAATGAAACACGTGTTCTTGTCGAAGACTTTTCGAAAATCAGGGCAAGTACTCTATTCTTGAGTGGTTCATAGATATGCCCCTGTTTATGTTCATTTTTGAGGGTGATTGCTCTTTCTATAATTTGTTTAAGTTCGGATGAAGTTAAATCAGTTAGAGTTAGAAAATGTCTAAGTGCCATATTGCTCTCAAAAGTGAATCAAAATAATGGAAAATATTTTAAAGTATTGTCGTGTCAGCTTGACGCTAGTTGCTTCTAGGTTTGCTGCGGTCATCCGCAGCATACAAACGAATTATCTGAACAACCGCGTCAATCAAGAAGTCACACTCTTCATCCGACATGGCTAAAGAGGGGAGTAGGCGTATTACTTTCTCAAAAGTTACATTCAAAAGTAAGCCTTTTGCCTTAGCTAAAGGCACTATTTCTGGGCATGGGAAAGCCATTTCAATTCCTATCATCAGGCCCTTGCCGCGGATCTCTGTAATATAGTTGGCGTCTGATAGTTCGGCTTTTAATTCACTAACTATCTTGTCACCCATAAATTTAGCTCTATTGCATAAATCATGAGTTTCTATTTCATCGATTGTAGCTAATGCAGCTGCACAGCCTAGTGGGTTGCCGCCAAATGTAGAGCCATGGCTTCCAGGGGATAATACTAGGTTCGCTTTTCTTCTTGTCAGGCAAGCACCTATAGGAAAGCCATTCCCTAGACCTTTGGCTGTAGTGACGACGTCTGGAAGTACTTTAGTATCTTGATAAGCAAAGTAGTGGCCAGTTCGTCCATTACCTGTTTGAACTTCATCAAGCATCATTAGCCAATTATTTTGATCACAAATATCTCTAATTGATTCTAGATATTCGTTTTTAGAAATACTTAGGCCGCCTTCGCCTTGGATTGGCTCAAGAAGGATAGCTACAATATTGGGGTTAGATTTGGCAAGTTTTTGAATTTCTTCGATGTCGCCAAAGCTTGTTCTTACAAAACCGCTTAAGAGTGGTTCAAAGCCTGCTTGTACTTTTCTGTTACCCGTCGCAGATAATGTCGCCATAGTTCGCCCATGGAAAGAGTTCTCCATGACGATAATTGTTGGCGTTTTTATGCCTTTCTCGTGGCCAAATTTTCTTGCAAGTTTGATTGCGGCTTCATTTGCCTCTGCGCCTGAGTTAGAAAAGAAAACTTTTTCCATTCCAGAGACAGTGCATAGCTTTTGAGCTAACCTTGACTGAACAGGGTTGTGAAACAGGTTTGAGCAGTGAACTAACCTACCTGCTTGGTCTTTAATTGCTTTTGTTACCGCGGGGTGTGTGTGGCCTAAGCCGCATACAGCAATGCCGAAAAAAGTGTCAAAATATTTGTTACCATCGGTATCGTAAAGCCAGCAACCATCCCCGCTTTCAAAAGAAACAGGAAGTCTGCCGTAAGTATTCATTAAAGGTTGGTCGTTGTTCATCTGTCTCTCTTTAGAACGCAAAAAGGCAGCTAATGTGCTGCCCTAAAAGAATGATTTTAGCTCGAACTTTTGTCTTTATCAAATTTTGTTATGTATTGTTTTTTATGGCTTAAAGTTTAAGTGGAATGTGACTAATATTGAAAATAATACCTGAGTAATATGGTTGGTCATTCAAAAAAAAGGTAGACTAACTTTATAGGTTAATCGTTTAGTATTAAATTAAGTTATTTAAGAAATAGTTTGTTGAGTTTAGTTTGTTTAAACATTAAAAGGTACACGTGTTATGTCAGTAATAGATACAATTAAAGAGCAACTTGAAGGTAATCCAGTTATTTTATATATGAAAGGCTCTCCGCAACAGCCTCAGTGTGGGTTTTCTGCCAAGACGTCTCAAGCTTTAATGGCTTGTGAAGAGCGTTTTGCATACATCAATATCTTAGAGCATCCAGATATCAGAGAGAGCTTAAAAGTTTATTCAAATTGGCCGACATTCCCACAGCTTTATATCAAAGGTGAGTTGGTAGGTGGTTGTGATATTATTACAGAGCTATATGAATCTGGCGAGCTTAAGAAGATGGTTTCTGGGGCTGTGGTTGACTAGTGCTTGTTGTTTGTTTGAAAAGAGGGGGCTCTTATTAGGGCCCCTTTTTTAGTTTGTATTGGTTTTTTGATAGATTATTGGAATATCGTATTTGAAGCTCTTGTTGATATCCTTGCTCGGTGGTTTTGGGAATGGGCTTGCTAAATAGGCAGTTTTGACTGCTAGTCGGTCAATTTCCTTTATGTTGCTTGATTGCCTTATGCTTGCATTTTTGACGGCACCATTTGGAAAAAGGTGCAAAGTAATTATATATTCTATATTGGTCTGCTTATTTTTCGCCATTACTGGGTGGAACTCATCATAGAGCCCTTTCTGAGCCATTATTCTTATTAGTTGAATCTCATATTGAGTGAGTTGTTGCAAATTTTTCGTAGATATTTGCTGGATATTACTTTTTAAGTTTTGTTTGAATTCTTTTTTTGTGAAGATATCTTGTAAGCCTTGGAATGCACTTTTTGAGTTTGAGTGCTTTTGAAATGTTGGTTGCTCGACGCGAAAATTATCGCTTGGCATATCCTGCTTGAATGGTGATTGTGGTTCTTGTGTTTGGTTCGAATCTTGGGTGTTTTCCCTAATTAGTTGTTCAAAGCTCGACTCATTAAGGGTTCTTAAGAATTCTTGGGCGGCAAGTGTATTTGCTGATTTGCTTAATTGGGGTGAATTAGAAAGTTGGCCTAACTTGTCGTTAGATACGAGTTGGAAAGGGATTGTTTTTCTTTCTAGTTCGAAGTCTGGGGTTAGTATGAAGACCAATAGCAAAATAAGTGAGTGAGAGATCGCTGAGCTAAATAGCGCTATAAAGAATCTGAGGGTGTATTTGTCTGTATTATCCACTGATCTCTTATGCGCTAGCTTTTTGCTTTAGACTGGATGTGACGGCGCTCATTGCTCGGTCAATAAGTAGTCCCTGCTCTAAGATAACTGCACTTTTTCTGAATAGATCATTTGCAAGTTCTTCTTTAGTTTTTTCAAGGTTTTTTAGGCCTAGTCTATTAACAAATATAAATGTATCTGCATCTTCAAGTTTGGCGGATAGTTTGCATCTTATTGTCTTGTTTGAGGGGAGTTGAAACTCAAACCATGTGTCGAGTGATAGCTCATCGATTAAAGATATAAACTTCTCTAATTCTGAATTATTAGAGAGTGCTTGTTTTTCAACGGCGCTAGTTTGGTTTTTATTTATTAGTTTGTTAGCGGTTCTGTAGGTTGCTGTATTATCTTGATCGTTAAACATATTTTGTTTAAACGCAGAGGTTAATATTGAGCGAATCTCAATCATTGTACTATCAAGGTTGTTGGTGTGGTAGGAGACGTCCTGAAGGCCGCACTTCAGTTCTTTAAGTAATTTAGGGGCAATAGAAATCCAGTGTTGTCGATCTTTTTGCGATGTAATGGGTTTCAGGCACCAAGCTAGGTCTTGAGCTGCCTGACAAGTTTTTGCCCATTGGTGCTCCTGGTCATCCTTCAAGTAAGCAAGAAACATAACCCGACTCCAGCCCTGAGTAAGTGTTTCTCTAATTGTTGGAGGCAATTGGATTGAGTCAGAAGAAATTATTTCTTGAATAAAGCTATCGACAGATTTTTGAGCCTGTTTTGATTTAAGTAGGCCGTTTTCTGATTCTTTAGTTCTTTGTTCGACTATTCTAGATTTCTTTTCTTCTTTTGTTATGAACTCTTCAAATTCTTTATTGAGTGAATCAAATAGACTTACATCGCCATCAAATTTATTTAATATGGTATTCACTGTTTCATGAATTTTTTGATATAAAGCGTCTTGGGTAGCATTTGGGTTGTCACTCCAGCCAATACCCGCTTTAGCTAGTACGTTAAGTAGCTTTCGAGCAGGGTGCTGGTTGGTGCTAAAGAAGGTGTTATCTTTTATGACAACTTTCAGAATAGGTATTTGAAGTCTACTTATAAGTACTTGTATAGGTGCTGCTAAATTATAATCTTCTAAAATGAACTCAAAGAGCATGGCAACTAAATTAATTAAGTCTTCATCAAGCTGTTTAAATGCAGGCTCTTTTTTAATAAGGTTTGGTGACTGTTGGATATGGTTTCTTAGATAAGACTGAATATCTACAACTTTTGGGTTGTTGTTGGTTGCAGGTGTCGATTTCTGTATGGTTGATAGTAGATTTATTAAATCTTGAGTTTCAATATAATGGGCTCTTTCAGAATTGAGATTTTTGTTCTGATTTTGAGTGTTGTTCGGTGTTTGTGTTCTGATGTTTTCCAGAAGAGACTGTAATTGTGGCAATATGTTTTGAGTTTGCTGCGGGTGACTCTTGTCAGAGTTAAATTCAGAGCTAGTGACTAGGGGTGAGCTGGCATGCTCTCCTTTAGGGCTATACTTCTGTTTTATTATATCTGATTTTAAGTTAGGTAAAATGCCAGATTTAATTAAATAGTGATTAGCTTCGTCTAATATATACCCAAGATTAGATAGCACGTAGCGGTCAAATTGTTTGTATACAATTAGGCGCTCTTTCAGATTAATTTCAAGTCTTGAGCAAGCATTAGAAAACTCATTACTGATATCTTCAGGGTCAAGGGGGGCTGAGATTGTATTTAAATCTGACCGTCCATATAAATTTGCTGTTCTGGTTTGAAATTGTAATAAAGCGCCTTGAAAATTAGATAGTGCTTTTGATGCCATTGATGAAACGGCTACTTGCTCTTCTAGTTCTTCTTTGTTGACTAAAGATAGGTGTTCAAAATCAATTTCTTGGTTTGAATCTTGTCTTTCTAGCTTGTTGAATACTTTTGATATTGAAAATAAGTTACGAATATTATCTTCAAAGTTGCTTTCAATACTTTTGCGCTTTATGCGTATTTCACGCATAGCTTCGAAGAATTGATTTTGTTCATTGTTTGTTCTTGCATTGTTGGCTAGTTCGAAGAAGGAATCATCAATGCCGTCAAACATGTTTTGAAGTAATTCAACTAAATGGCGCGAGCAAAGTAGACTAATTTTTTCAATGCGAGCGGCGGCTTCAGCGTTCAAATCATTGCTGAAATGCTGATTCTCTCTTATGTAAGTGACGCCGTTTGAGTTGCTCATTTGCTAGACCTAGTGAAGTCGATTAATTGAACATGCAAGTTACTCGCGATTATAGCTTAAATATACCGACTTTAGAACTCTTATGTTTGCTGTAATGGCTTACAAATGGTTAATTTTGAGAGTTGGGTCGGTATTTTTGATTATTTGTTTTCATAGATTTTGATGGTTTTGACGATATTGTCTTTTAATTGTCTTATTTCTACTTGGTATTTATTTATATATAAGCAGACAGGGCTGTCAGGAATAGTCTCGAGGGCTTCTGTGATAAGCCCGCTTAATGTTTTTGGTCCGCTGGTAGGAAGGTTCCAGCTTAGATTTTTGTTGATTGTTCTAATAGGTGTTGAGCCGTCGATTAAGTAGCTCCCATCTTCTTGGGGGATAATATCTTGGCTGCTGGATGATGAAAAATCTGTAGTGAATTCGCCAACTATTTCTTCGAGGATGTCTTCCATTGTAACGATGCCTAGTGCATCACCGTACTCATCAACAACGATAGCGATTCGCCTCTTTTCTTGTTGAAATTGAAGTAGTTGTGCGTTAAGTGAAGTGCTTTCAGGTGTGAAATAAGGGTCTCGGCATGCCTGTAAAAGGCCTGCTTTACTGGGTTCTTTATGAGACATGACGCGCGTCATGTTTCTGAGGTGTAAGATTCCGACGATATTATTAATATCTCCCTTGTAGACTGGTAATCGAGTGTATTGCGATGTTTTTAATTGATGAAGGATTGCGCTCAAATCATCGTCAATATTGATGCCTATAATTTCATTTCTAGGGATCATGATGTCGGTCACGGTTACTTTTTCAAGGTCGAGTATGCCTACGAGCATTTCCTGGTGCTTTCTTGGTATTAGGGCGCCCGATTCATCGACGAGAGTTCTGAGTTCTTCTCTGCTTAGGTGGTTGTCCTGATTGTCATTTATGTTAAGTCCTAGAGCCTTCAATAATAATCCTGTGACAAGGTTTATTGCCCAAACGGCTGGATATAGTATTTTTAGGAGCGGCCGCAGTATGTGTGCTGCTGGTAGTGCTATTTTTTCAGGATAATATGCGGCGAAAGTTTTAGGAGTGATTTCGGCGAATATAAGTAAAATTATGGTTAATCCTGCTGTGGCTATCGCTATGCCAGCATCTCCCCATAATCGAATGGCAATTACGGTAGCTATTGATGAAGCAAGAATGTTGACGAAGTTGTTGCCTATTAGTATGACGCTTATAAGTTGGTCTGTGCGTTTAAGGAGTTTACTTGCTTTGATTGCGCCTTTATGACCATTTTTTTTGAGGTGTTTTAGGCGGTAGCGATTTAGGGATAGCATTCCTGTTTCAGAGCTTGAAAAGAACGCTGAAAGAATAATGAGTATACAAAGAAATATAAGAAGCGTGGTGATAGGTGTTTCGCTCAATTTGGAGTGTCCTGTGGTTTGTGCGATGTTTAGGTTTTTGTCTTACTTTAGGATTTGTTCAAGTACAAGCTTGCTTCCAAGGAAGCCAACCATTAGGAAGCTGAATCCCCAAAGAGTCCATTTGCTTGCAGTAAGGCCCCTCCAGCCGTAAAGTCGGCGACCGGCCAATAGGGTGGAGAATATTATAAATGCAATGATGGAGAGTATTGTTTTATGGGCTAGGTGTTGTGCGAAAAGGTTATCAACAAAAATGGCGCCCGTAATAATGGCTAATCCGAGTAGTATCGTTCCACTCCATATCATTTCAAATAAAAGGTTTTCCATCGTTAGCAGTGGGGGGAGGTTTCTTAGTAATACTGTGGGGTTGTGCTTTTTTAGGTTATTGTTTTGTATGTAAACTAATATGCCTTGAATTAAGGCTATGCAGAAGACGCTGTAGGAAATTATAGAAAGCATGATGTGTATGAAAATACCACTACTTTCAGGCTGGAATGCCAGTATGTGCTTGTTAAATACTAAGCTGCTTATCAGGCTCAAAGCTGCTATAGGGTAGCAAAATATAAATATAGACTGTATCGGTTTGCGGATAGAAAAAATAAGTAGACAGATGATGACAAAGCAGGCAATCAAAGAGATCGTATTGAAAAAACTTAATATGATTTCATTGTTGGTAAATATCTGCTGTGAGGTGATCGCTAAGTGGCTGAAAACAGCGATGCTACCTATTAGCATTGAGATGAACGGCTTGTTTTGGGTTTTTCTCAAATAGATTAAAGTTTGATGAAAAGTGCCGAAGGTATAAAGCCCGATAGAGAGAAGGCTAAGTACTAAAATATTCATTATGTATTTTACTGTTCAAATTATGGCTTTTAAAAGGTTATAATGCTCGGTTTGCAACTACTTGGCAATATATAGAGACGAATCATGTTTGAAAATCTAACAGAACGCCTTTCGGATAGTTTAAAAAAGGTTACCGGTCAGGCAAAGCTTACAGAAGATAATATTAAAGGAACCTTGCGCGAAGTTCGTATGGCTTTGTTGGAAGCAGATGTAGCCTTGCCTGTTGTTAAGCAATTTATTGCCCAGGTGCGTAAGCGTGCTATCGGGCACGAAGTTATGAGAAGTTTATCTCCAGGTCAGGCGTTCATTAAAATTGTAAACGCAGAGCTTGTTGAGATGATGGGCGCTAAGTCTGAGGGGTTGTCCTTAAATGCCCAACCTCCAGCTGTGATTTTGATGGCGGGCTTGCAGGGGGCGGGTAAAACGACTTCTGTTGCAAAGTTGGCAAAGTATTTGTCTGAGCGGCAAAAGAAAAAAGTTATGGTGGTTAGTGCAGATGTCTACCGCCCAGCGGCTATTAAACAGTTGGAAACCTTGGCGGCTGAAGTGGGGGCAATATTCTTTCCTAGCTCGATTGATCAAAAGCCAGTAAATATAGCTACTGCCGCAATACAGGAAGCCAAAAAAACATTTGTAGATGTTGTGTTGGTGGATACGGCGGGTCGTTTGGCTATTGATGAGCAAATGATGGGAGAGATTAAAGAGTTACACTCTGCGATTAACCCAATTGAGACCTTGTTTGTTGTTGATGCTATGACAGGGCAGGATGCAGTTAATACCGCTAAGGCTTTCGGTGAGGCGCTTCCTTTAACGGGTGTTATTCTTACTAAGGCTGATGGTGATTCGCGTGGTGGTGCTGCTTTGTCTGTGCGATATGTCACGGGCAAGCCGATTAAATTTATGGGGATGGGTGAAAAGGTAGATGCTTTGGAGCCATTTCATCCTGATAGATTAGCGTCAAGAATTCTCGGTATGGGTGATATTTTGAGCCTTATCGAAGATGCAGAGCGCAATCTGGATAAAAAGAAAGCCGAAAAGCTTACTCAGAAAATCAAAAAAGGGAAGAGTTTTGATTTAGAGGACTTTCGTGATCAGTTAGTTCAAATGAAGAATATGGGCGGGATTACGAACTTGTTGGATAAGTTGCCAGGCATGGGGCAAATGGCGCAAGCAGCGCAACAGCAGGTGAGTGATAAGTCTTTAACGCAGATGGAAGCAATGATTTCTTCAATGACTTCAGCTGAGCGATCCTTTCCAGACTCAATTAATAATTCACGCAAGCGAAGAATAGCTGGCGGGTCTGGAACCCAAATTCAAGACGTGAACCGTTTATTGAAGCAGCATAAGCAAATGCAAAAGATGATGAAAAAGTTTACCAAGAAAGGTGGTATGGCAAATATGATGCGTGGCATGAAGGGAATGATGCCGCCAGGTGGCGGGCAGTTTTAAGCGTATTTGTCTTGTTTTGCTGACGCGCCATGTGGTGACAGTTTCAATGTTAAGTTTATTTATCGTAAGTAGTGAATAAAAAACGTAATTTACTATTTCCAATTAACTTTGAATATACTAGAATGTGCGCCCTTTCGAACGCCATCGTATTTGGTACGAAAAGAAAGCGTTTAGAAATTTTTTAACTGAAATCAGGATTTAAAGCGAATATGGTTACTATCCGTTTATCACGTGGTGGCTCTAAGAAGCGCCCATTTTATCATTTAACTGTTACAGATAGTCGCTCTTCACGAGATGGCCGTTATTTGGAGCGAGTTGGTTTTTTTAACCCTATTGCGCGCGGTCAAGAAGAACGTCTTCGAGTTGATGCTGAAAGAGTTCAGTTTTGGCTAGATAAAGGTGCAACAACTTCAGAGCGTGTACAAGGTTTGATAAAAGAATCAGCTAAGTCTGCAGCTTAGACCTGTCTTTGTGCACATAGTAGATAGAGTGGTTGCTCATGAGTAAAAGTTCACATAATACTGTAATGGGCAAAGTCACTTCGGTTTACGGTGTGAAGGGTTGGGTTAAGGTTTTTTCTTATACTCAGCCAAAAGAAAATCTTTGCCAGTATCTTAATTGGCAGTTGCAGGATCAGTCCGGCACTTCACGACCGGTTAAAGTGTTAGATTGTAAGGTACATGGTAATGGTCTAGTAGCGCTTTTTGAAGGTGCTTCTGATCGAGATCTTGCAAAAAAGTTTTGTGGAATGTTAATTACAGTTCCTAGCAGTGCATTGCCTTCTTTACCAGAAGGAGAGTATTACTGGTCGCAGCTACAAGGTTTGTTGGTTTACTCTGTATATGAAGCAGAAGAATCTAAGCCAGTGTTGTTGGGTAAGGTGAGTCATTTGATTGAAACTGGGTCAAATGACGTGTTAGTTGTTAAAAAGTGCAAGGATAGCTTAGACGCTAATGAGCGTTTAATTCCTTATTTGCTCGATCAGGTTGTAAAGCTTGTAGACTTGCAAAAAGGAGTGATTGAGGTTGATTGGGACCCTGACTTCTAAATTAAGAGTAAGGGTGTCATGCGTTTTGAATTAATTACTTTATTTCCAGAAATGTTTATACCAATTCTTGAATCAGGTGTTATTGGTAGGGCAATTAAAAAAGGACTTATAGACGTTAATTCTTGGAATCCTCGTGATTTTACGCATGACCGTCACCGTACAGTTGACGATCGCCCTTATGGGGGTGGGCCAGGTATGTTGATGAAGGTTCAGCCTTTGCAAGATGCTATTCTGGCAGCTAAGAAACAGTGTTTTAGTGATTCAAATATTGAAAAAACAATAGAGGGTGATTCTGATTTATCAGATAAAGATTCTCAAAAGTTGATGACTCGAACTATCTATTTATCTCCTCAAGGAAATAAATTAGATCATAAAAAAGTACTCGAGCTATCTCAATATGATGTTTTGATACTTGTTTCTGGGCGGTATGAGGGAGTTGACGAGCGCTTAATTAATGCAGAAGTTGATGAAGAAATATCAATTGGTGATTATGTATTAAGTGGTGGTGAGCTTGCTTCAATGGTTTTACTTGATGCAGTGTCAAGGCTTGTTCCTAGTGTTCTTGGGCATAAAGATTCAGCGGTTGAGGATTCTTTTGTGAATGATCTTTTGGATCATCCGCATTATACCAGACCTGAAGTTTTTCAAGACCAGCAGGTACCTGAAGTGTTACTTTCAGGTGACCATGAAAGGATTAGGCAGTGGCGATTAAAGCAATCATTAGGTAGAACTTGGTTACGTAGGCCTGAGCTATTAAAGAATGTAGAGTTAAATCTGGAGCAGCAGTCATTGTTGCAAGAATTTATTAAAGACGTGAATAGATAAGCAGGGTTGACCGCTTATCATTTTTAGGAGTGTAAGATGAGCAGCAAGAATAACATTATCAGCGCAATCGAAGCTGAGCAAATGACAGCTGAGATCCCAGAGTTTGGACCGGGTGATACAGTTGTAGTTCAGGTAAAAGTTAAAGAAGGAACTCGTGAGCGTTTGCAGGCCTATGAAGGTGTTGTGATTGCTAAGCGTAATCGTGGTCTTAATTCATCTTTCACAGTAAGGAAAATCTCTTACGGTGTTGGTGTTGAAAGAACATTCCAGACTTTTAGTAAGCAGATAGATAGTATTGCTGTTAAGCGTCGTGGTGATGTAAGACAGGCTAAGCTATACTACTTGAGAGAGTTAAGTGGTAAAGCTGCTCGTATTAAAGAGAAGTTAGGCGCGTAATTTCTACTGATATCAATTACTAGAGTCACAATTTGATTCTGGTAAGCTAAAAAGGCAAATGCTTAAGTATTTGCCTTTTTTTATGTTTGTAATCTTGATTGATTTAAGTAAATTTAACTAAGTAGATGAAAAAGGATTTGATAAACTCCTATTTTCGTAATGTGTTATTGTTATTAATAATATGCGAGCATGTGAGATCTTCTTTTGAATGGTTTTGGTTACTGAGTCTTTGATAAAGCTAGGTTAAGCTCTGGAATAAACTAATAAGGTGAGATGTATGAGGTTTTTGAGTTCAATAGCGTTGAGTGTTTTATTTCTTTTAACATCTGTAAACGGTTATGCGGAGAATAAAGCTCTAATTGAAAGCTTGAGTCAATCTATTCCAGGTTTAAAGGTTAAGTCTGTTGAAAATACCAAAATAGACGGACTGTTACAGGTAGAAACCACTGCAGGAGATATACTATTTTCTAGCCCCGGTGGAGATTATTTCGTTACTGGTGATATGTATTCCACTGAGAATAATACATTAGTGAATTTATCAGAAGAGAAGCGGGGAAGTGAGCGTGCACTTAAAATAAACACTATTTCGAATGATCAGAAGATAGTATTCCCAGCAAAAGGCCCCGTCAAAGGTAAAATTGCTGTTTTCACAGATATTGACTGCGGGTATTGTCGTAAACTTCACAAAGAAGTTCCTGAGTTAAACTCGATGGGTATAGAGGTTAGTTATTTAGCTTACCCGCGAGCGGGTTTAAATAGTGAGTCATACAACAAGTATGTTTCTGCTTGGTGTGCTGATGACAAATTAGCCGCTTTAACTAAAGCTAAAAGTGGGCAGCCATTAGAACCGAAAAGTTGTGCTAACCCTGTTGCTGGTCAGTTTGCTTTAGGCAGAGAAATTGGTATTAGTGGTACACCTGCCATTATACTTCAAGATGGACGTTTGATTCCTGGTTATATTAATGCCCAAAAGATTGGTCAGGCTCTAGGTATATAGTAATTCCTTTTAAATGAGTTACTAAGTTAATCATTTCTATTTGCAGTGATTCAGAGTTGGCACCTGAATCCTGTGTCCAGCTTGCGTTTGTCGCACTCCTTCTTAATATTATTTCAGTCTTGTGCTTCTGCTCTGCTTTTAAATCAACCATTGCAGCCTAGAATTTATGTTTTGAGTGACTCTAGAACCATATTATTCTAGGTTTCTGATCACATAAAGGGCATTACTGATTTTGTCTTTGGTATTGAATAGGTATAATGCTGCTAAATTTTAGTTACTTGAAAACCTTATTTAGTGTTGGAAAGTTCACGCGTAGTTTATAAAACTAGGGGAAAATATTGAAATCCTTGAAAATTGGAATCTGTGGTTTGGGTACTGTTGCGAGCGGCGTTATTAATGTTATCCAACGAAACCAAAAAGAAATATCTGCGCGTGCTGGTTGTTCACTAAATGTAATTAGAGTGGCATCAAGAGCAAAAAAGGAAAATTGTGACCTAACGGATATAAAGTTCACTACTAACTTGATGGATGTAGTGAATGATCCGGAAGTCGATGTGCTTGTGGAACTAATAGGTGGTTATGATCAAGCTAAGGAGCTAGTTTGTGCTGCGATTAAACAAGGAAAACATGTCGTTACAGCGAATAAAGCACTAATTGCTGTACATGGAAATGAAATATTTGCTTTAGCTGCCAA
Organism: uncultured Oleiphilus sp.; assembly: GCA_963975615.1. Lineage (GTDB taxonomy): Bacteria > Pseudomonadota > Gammaproteobacteria > Pseudomonadales > Oleiphilaceae > PZPK01. The sequence goes on along the minus strand of CAXBKC010000001.1, from coordinate 10,181 downwards.
GCATGAAGTAAACGTTGCCTATGAAGCTGGAGTTGCTGGTGGTATCCCGATAATAAAATCTTTGAGAGAAGGTTTAGCTGCCAATAAAATTAATTGGTTAGCCGGCATTATTAATGGGACAGGCAACTTTATTCTCACTGAGATGAAAGACAAACAAAGAGAGTTTCGGGATGTTTTGGCAGAAGCGCAAGCTTTAGGTTACGCCGAAGCAGATCCAACATTCGATGTTGAGGGTATTGATGCTGCGCATAAACTTACTATCTTGGCATCTGCTGCGTTTGGTGTGCCTCTTCAGTTCGAAAAAGCCTTCACTGAGGGGATTAGTACTGTTACTCCAATGGATGTTAGGAATGCGGACTTACTAGGATATAACATTAAACATCTTGGTATTACACGCATGCATGAGACAGGAATTGAGCTTCGTGTTCATCCGACTATGATCCCAAAAAATCAGATGATTGCAAAAGTTGATGGTGTGATGAATGCGATTCTAGTTGATGGTGACGCTGTAGGTCAGACGCTTTATTATGGTGCTGGAGCAGGCTCTGAAGCCACAGCGTCCGCTGTTATCGCTGACCTTGTGGATATTGCTAGATTCATGCGGTTAGATGCTTCTGTACCTGTTCCATATCTAGGGTTTTCTCAGTCGAGCATTAAAGACTTGCCGGTTTTACCTATTGAAGATATTAGCTCTGCATACTATTTAAGAGTCATGGCTGAAGATCACCCAGGTGTACTTGCTAAAGTAGCTTCTATAATGAGTGACTTAGGTATTAATATAGAATCAGTTATGCAGCGTGAAAGTGAACAAGATGGCGATGTCATCCCATTGGTATTACTGACACATGAAGTAAAAGAGAAGCAGATTAATCTGGCTATAAGTCAAATTGAAGCTTTATCCACTACTTGTCAAAAAGTGGTACGTATACGTGTTGAGCATTTTAACTGAGCATTCCTTAAGCTTTAGTTTTAATGCTTTGAACGGATTAATATTTTTTTAAAAGAATTGGAAGAAACTTGTGAAATATATTAGCACTCGTGGCGCTTCGCCGGCTTTGTCATTCGAAGATGTTTTGCTAACTGGCTTGGCGCCTGATGGTGGCTTATATGTACCAGAGACATTACCTCACTTTAGACTAGAAGAGATTGCATCATGGAAAGGTTTACCTTATTCAGAGCTCGCTTTTAAAGTAATGTATCCGTTTGTCGAAGGCGAGATACCTGAAGCAGAGTTTAAATCGATGGTACAGGAGACCTATGCTGTCTTTGGACATAAAGCGGTTGCGCCTTTGGTTCAATTAGACTCGAATGAATGGGTTATGGAGTTATTTAAAGGGCCGACTTTAGCCTTTAAAGACTTTGCATTACAGTTGCTCGGTCGTCTATTGGACTTTGTTCTTAAAAGACGTAATGAGCGTGTGGTGATCTTGGGGGCTACCTCCGGAGACACGGGCTCTGCAGCCATCGAAGGCTGTAAGCATTGTGACAATGTCGATATTTTTATTCTGCATCCGCACAAGCGCGTTTCTGATGTTCAGCGTAAACAAATGACAACAGTATTGGCTGATAATGTCTTTAATATTGCGGTTGAAGGCAATTTTGACGATTGCCAACATATGGTTAAAGATAGCTTCGCTGATCAGTCGTTTTTGAAGGGTACACGCTTAGTCGCGGTAAATTCGATTAACTGGGCAAGAATTATGGCCCAAATTGTTTATTATTTTAGTGCTTCTTTGGCACTTGGTGGGCCGCATAAAAGTGTGTCGTTTTCTGTTCCAACAGGTAACTTTGGTGATATTTTTGCAGGCTATTTAGCTAGAAACATGGGCTTGCCTATTAATCAGCTTATTGTTGCAACAAACAAGAACGATATCCTTCATCGTTTTATTAGCCAAAATAAATATCACCAAGAGCCATTAGAGCATACGCTTTCTCCAAGTATGGACATCATGGTGTCTAGTAATTTTGAGCGGCTAATGTTTGACTTGTATGGTCGAAATGGTGATGCTCTGGCTGCGCAAATGAAAGCATGGAAAACAGAGTCAGGCTCTATTGATAGCTACCGTTGGAAGAAGGCAAGAGAACTATTTGATAGTCTGTCTTTGAATGATGATGAAACTTGTGCCGTTATCAAGCAGGTATTTGATGAAACAGAATACTTACTCGACCCGCATACCGCTATTGGTGTTGGTGCAGCGAGGAAGTGCCGTAGGGACCAGTCAGTGCCTATGGTGACACTGGCAACTGCTCACCCAGTTAAGTTCCCTGAAGCAGTAGAGAAATCAGGAGTCGGTACTAGTCCAGAATTGCCAATTCATATGCGTGATTTGTTTGATAGACCTGAAAAATATGACGTTTTGGGAAATGATATTAATAAGGTTCACGACTATATTGCTAAATTTAGACGCTCCTAATTCTTGGAAGATTATTTAAATAAAAGCCGGAACTGACTCCGGCTTTTTTGTTGGTATTTCACCTCTATATTGCTGAATATTATGATACAGATAAAGAAAATTAGACGACGGCTTGTGGAAAAGGATACCTATTTAGAGGGCCTACCTACATTTTTAAGCAGAATATATACGGCCAGAGGAGTGCGCTCTCTATCAGAATTAGATTTGAGTTTAAAATATTTGCATCATAGCGAAACGATTAAAGGTTTGGATAAAGCGGTTGACTTACTGGTAGACGCTTTAGAGAAAAGACATAAAATTCTTATAGTGGGTGACTTTGATTGTGACGGAGCGACCAGTACAGCGCTCGCAATGTTGGTGTTGAAAACATTAAAAGCAGATTGCCACTTTCTAGTTCCTAATCGTTTTGAATATGGCTATGGCTTAACGCCTGAAATTGTAGACCTTGCATCTAAAGAAAATCCGCACTTAATTGTCACAGTGGATAATGGTATATCAAGTATAGAGGGTGTGAGAAGAGCAAAGCAACTTGGTATGAAGGTACTTATTACTGATCATCACTTGCCCGGCGATACGCTTCCAGATGCCGATGCAATAGTAAACCCGAATCAAGATGGTTGTGACTTTCTCAGTAAAAATGCTGCTGGCGTTGGTGTTATCTTTTATGTGATGAGTGGGCTTAGAGCAAAGTTACGAGAGTCTGCTTGGTTTCAAGAGCAAGGCCTACCCGAACTGAATATGGCTTCTTATCTAGATTTGCTGGCCTTGGGTACTGTTGCGGATCTTGTACCTTTGGATATAAATAATAGGATTTTAGTTGAACAAGGTCTAAGGCGTATTCGGGCAGGGAAGTGTAGGCCGGGTATTAGGGCTTTATTACAACAAGCAGGTAAAAACTTCGAACAAATAAATGCGAGCGACATGGGATTTATTGTGGGTCCAAGGCTCAATGCGGCAGGCCGCCTGGATGATATGAGTTTAGGCATAAACTGCTTATTAACAGATGATGAAAATGAAGCGGAGCTTTTAGCTAAAAGGCTAGATCATTTAAATCAGGAACGAAAAGAGATAGAGAATGAAATGAAGCTGGATGCCGAATCTCAATTGGCATCATTTTTTGAAAGCTTTGATGCTAATGAAGTATCAAACTCAGTTGATAGCATTGAAACTTGGGGCTTGTGTTTATATCAAGCTCACTGGCATCAAGGTGTGATTGGTATTCTTGCTTCTCGCATTAAAGAAAAGCTGAATAGACCGACGATTATTTTTGCACCTGCAAATGATGACCCTGAAGAATCTAATCCAGTATTGAAAGGCTCTGCAAGGTCGATTCCTGGCTTGCATATGAGAGATGCTCTGGACTTACTAGCGAAACGTCACCCACACTTACTCAGTAAATTTGGTGGGCATGCTATGGCGGCTGGTATGAGTATTGAGTTTAACCACTTAGACGCGTTCACCGAGGCATTTAATAGAATTGTAAAAGAGCTTCTAACGGAAGCGGACCTTGAGTCTGTCTTGTTGACGGATGGTGAGTTGAATCCCAATGAAAGAACCTTGAGTAATATTGCCTTACTTGATCGTTCTGGACCTTGGGGGCAGGCTTTTCCAGAGCCAAGTTTTGATGGAGTATTTAACGTGCTTCAACAAAGAGTGCTAAAAGATAAACACCTAAAGTTAGTTCTATCGGACGAGTCTGGAGGGCAATTTATTGATGCTATTCAGTTTAATAGTGATTGGTGTCGAGATCATTTGCCTGCTAAGGTTCGTATTGTATATCGGCCAAACATTAATGAGTTTAGAGGTAAAAAGACAGTGCAGTTCTTTATTGATTATTTAGAAACTGCCCACTGAAACCAGCTCTTTCTTCAAAGAAAGGTATACTTATTACCTTATGTTTTGAACCTTGTGAAGCTGTTGTAATTGTCTGTCGTCACTTACTTCTTGCATGCAAGTTCTACCTTTCCCTTCTTTTTTGGCTTGATAGCAAGCTTTGTCGGCAGCTTTTAGTAAGGCATCAAAACTACAATTTCTACTGTTAGAAAAACCAATGCCTATACTTGCGCCAAACATAATATCTTCTTCTAGGAAGTCTTGTTGAAAGTGAGCGATTCTGATTAAAATTTTCTCTGCCACTGCGCTCGCTTGTTCGATTGAATTCGACTGAATTAATATCATAAACTCGTCACCGCCAAACCTAGCAGCAAGGTCTGACTGCCTAATACAGTGACGGATTATTTCGCTTATTTTTACTAAGGCTTCATCTCCAGCTTGGTGTCCAAGCGTATCATTGAGAGATTTAAAATTATCTAAATCAATAAAAATTAAAGCCGTCGTGATGGGAGTATTTCCTGAAGAAATCATCAGACGATTATATTCTTTTTGAAATTCTTCTCTGTTGAGTAGATCGACTAAGCTGTCATGAGTTGCTCTGTAACGCAGAGATTGAGACATATAAATATTATCGACCATGATTTTTTTGGATTGATTCGCTGAACGAAGCATGATTAGTATAAGCAAGCACAGCATGACAGAAAGCATCATGTGGACTTCTGTTCCTTCTAAGTAGGAGCGAACAATGAGTGGTACCACTGCTGGAAGTAAAAATGTTTGATAGGTGATTTTATCAACAGCATGTGTGCCTACGGCTGCAGCCCCCATCCCGCCTGCTAATAATATCACCATAATTTGATGGACAGGGTTTTCTGAGCTGAAAAAAAAGAAAGCCAAGATGCCATAAAGGGAGCCTGACATGCAGGTTAATACTCTATGAAGGTTAAGCCATGTTTTAGATGAATATTTTTTTGGTTCACTATCGTAGCGATGACGTATGTAGAAACGAAAGGCATTCAAAATCTGACCGAAAATAAACCATGCTAATAGTCCTTGGCCAGGAAATATTGACCAAAGAACATAGGTGACTATAGCAATATTAAATGAACTGCCAATTATGGCGCCTTTTGCATTGCCATATAAAATAGTAACAACTTGTTCTTGGTACCACTGCTTTGTTTGCTGAGAGGGTATATTCATAAGTATTATTTATATTGGAGGTTTTGAATAACTTCATCCGACCAGTCTTGTGCCAATGCGAATTGTTGGATGAGCGAAGTCTCTAATGTTGGGATATTCTCAGGTTCTTGGCTGAGATAATACTCAAGTTTTTTGATCTGCTGTATTAAGATTCCTATCTCACTTTGTTCATGAAGCACGGCATCTTGTATCTCAGGGCTTAGCTTTAGCTCTTTAATAAAAAGCGAAGGATCCAAATTTAGCAAAACATCAACCCCCGATAATAATCCAGCGAGGAAAGCAGTATCAGACTGTTGTGGGTGTTTTGACTTTAGGATTAAAAGCTCACATGCTTTTGCCCTTGTTAAGACAATACGACACGCCTCAATAGGAGCTGAAGAGTCGGATACAAAAGCAATCATCATAGCCCATTTTTTTAAAATATCTATACCCAAAAAAGTAATGGCTTCTTTCAAATCACTAATTACTCTAGGCAGCATAAACAATGAACTATTTATTAGTTTAAGTAATTGTATGGTTAGTTTAGGATCCCGAGTAACTAAAGATGCGATCTCTGCAATAGAGGCATCATCTTGACTCGTTTTTTGGATGATATCTGCCATAGTGATTGAGGAGGGGCGGATCACATTCCCTAGTATCGACTTAGGCCTTGCTAGATAATAGCCCTGAAACAAGGTAAACCCCATATTTCTGCAGCGCTCAAAGATTTCGGCAGTTTCAATTTTTTCAGCTAACCAGACTCCTTTGTAGTCAGGCAATGAGGATTTAAGTTGTTCAACTTTATCAAGGCACACGTTTAATACATCAACTTTTATGAAATCTGCTAGCCCTATAAGGGGCTTCCATTGTTCTGAAAAATCAAAATCATCTAGAGCAAAACGAAAGCCTTTTAATTTCCATGCCTTTATGGCGGTAATAAGTTCTTTTGTTACTGTAATTGTTTCAAGCAGCTCAATCACAACAAATTTATGCTGAATAGGTAAAAAGTACTCAGAAAGTAAAAAGCTTTCTGATACATTAATAAATATAGGTGTGTCTTGATCTGATAAATCTTTTGAAAGGCTAGTCCAATAGTTTACTAAGACTTGGTTTGTTGCAAAATCGTCACCGACTTCAACTGCAGTCAGATTTTCCTCATCACGAAATAAAAGTTCGAAGCCAAACGCGCTGGTCCTTTTTATAAATAGCTTGTCTTGCTAGCAAAATTTTTTCATTTGAGGATTTCAAAATCTGCTCCAAGTTTGATGTTATGGTAAGAGTATAGGAGTGATTATAAGTGGGTGATAGTCCAATTTACTTTAATTTACAAACACATAACCTATACTTTCAATTGTTGAATCTGAATAGAAATTAATACTATGCCTAAAGAAAAAGAAGAAGAATCTCGCCAGCATCTTCCAGAGCAACGAAGCATTTATTCTGGTTTGATGTTCAGGGTGAGTTTCGGTTTAGTGCTATTTTTATTGGCTGTATTGTCTGTAAATTATTTTATTGCTGAAAATCGTAGTCGTGAGGTTATTGTTCAGCAGTCTGGTAAGCTGAATGATGAAATTGGCAAAACAATTATTTTAAGTTTGAGAGAGAAACTGTCAATAACTGAATCGCTTAGTCGTTCTTTAGCAACTGTGGCGGTAGCTTTAAAACATAGTCCTGAGCAATTTATGCAGGCTATCCCAGAGATTCTAAATCAAGCTGGTATGGAGAACATGGTAGCAGGAGGCGGGATTTGGCCGGAGCCCTTCGTGTTCGATAAAACAAAAGAGCGTTCTGCTTTTTTTTGGACAAGAAATGCTCAAGGACAGCTTGAGCTTTTTAATGATTATAATGAAGAAAATAGTCGTGGTTATCACCAAGAAGAGTGGTACGTTCCGGTTCGTTATATTGATTCTAAAGAGGCTTATTGGTCAAAGTCATATAGAGATCCTCACTCTATGGAGCCTATGGTAACGTGTTCAGTTCCGATATTGATTAATGGGGTGTTTAGTGGTGTCGCTACTATAGATCTCAAATTGACGGGCTTGTCTGCATCTATGCAAGCTCAAACTAGATTAATGGGAGGCTATGCATTTGCCTTGGACCGGAATAATCGTTTGCTATCTTTTCCAAGTACGGTTGAGCAATATTTAACACATTTTGATATTAAGCAATATTCTGACCAAGCTTTTCCAACCATTCATGCGCTTGTAGAAAAAAATGTTATTTTAGATAGTGTGGAAAGTGAATTGAATAGAGTATCTATGCAATTTGAAATGAATCAGACGCTTCAAAAAGTACATGAAATTGATTTACTTAGTCAAAAACTTACTATTGATAGTGATCAGATAGATTCAAGTGAGGCCCATAAAATAGCGAGGGCAATGCTTAATACAAAGCTTGGCGGACAGTTTTCTATGGTTACAGCGCCTAGCCGGCGTATCAATATTTCATATGACCCTTTGCTTAAACAAGCTTCATTTGTTCGTGTTTTTCATATGCCGGATATAGATTGGAAAGTGGTTGTTGCTATGCCTGCCAAGTATACGGAATCAGTAGCTTCTCAAATTACTGATAATATCATAGGTTTGTTATTTGTTTTCTTAGCTCTTACTGCTCTTTTGTATCTCTTATTCTTCAATTCAGTTTTTCTTTTGCCTGTTAATAAATTGACTCAACAAATTCGTGGCTTAGTAAGTAGAGAAGATTACGTGACAATGTTGAAGATAAAAGGGACTGATGAGCTAGCTCAGCTTGCTTCTTGGTTTAACATCAGAACCCATCAACTGGCAGAAGCTCTTTCCAATCTAAAACAGCGTAATCATGAACTAAAAGAAGCGAGAGAAATTGCTGAACAAGCTAATCGAAGCAAAAATATATTTTTGGCATCAATGAGTCATGATATTCGTACGCCGATGAATGCAATTATAGGTTTAGCCGATGTATTGAAGAAAACAGGTTTAAATAAAGATCAGTCTCAATATATACAGGTAATCAATAGCTCGGCGCAGTCTTTATTATCTCTTATTAACGATATAATGGACTTTTCAAAAATAGAGGCGAACCAATTAGAGTTAGAAATCATTTCGTTTGATTTAAGGCAGGCAATGGATGATTGCGCCGATTTGATTTTCTTTCAAGCCAGTGAAAAGCGTTTAGAGTTCGTCTACTTTGTCTCACCATCGGTTCCGCGTTATGTGCTTGGTGATCCAAATCGTCTGAGACAAATAATACTTAATTTAGCGTGTAATGCAGTTAAATTTACCGAGTCAGGAAGGGTTGAACTATGGATAGAGCTTCTCTCAAGGAATGATCAATCTGCACAGCTTCTGATAGAGGTAAGAGATACCGGAATTGGTTTAAGTGAAATGGCTCGACAAAAGCTATTTACACCATTCGTGCAGGCAGATTCATCGACGACAAGAAAATTTGGTGGAACTGGATTAGGTTTAGTAATAAGCAAACATTTAGTCGATCTAATGGGAGGGAAGATAGATTTTCGTTCAGAAGAGGGGGGTGGCACCACGTTTAGTTTTAAGTTAAAAGTGAAGCTAGATGCAAAGAGCTTACAATCTTCTCGTTCGAGCAATATAAGGCATAAAAATATATTTGTACTGGAACAAAATCATTTTCAAAATACGGTTATTGAGAACTATTTAAATTCATTGGGGTGTACGGTGACTATTGCTAGTAGTCTTCAGGCATGGTTGGATTTCATTAATATTCCTCAAAATAAAGACTGCATCACGATTTGCGGTGACTTTGATTTGTTGGGTGATCTCTATGTGCTCAAAAACAGATTGGAAGTTCATGATAATAGTTTTGATTTGGTCTGTTTCGCGAACCAAAGTGAGCGCCATGAATTTAATACAGAAATACTTAAAGATAATTTACGAATCGCGTTTATAAGTTACCCGCTCAAGCTAGATGATTTAGATGCGAGACTTAACAGTTTTATTCAGGCTGATCCTAAAAATAATAATAATGATAATGAAAAGCAGGAACTAGTATCACAATTGCCGTTATCTATGTTTAAGCAAAAGAAAATCCTAGTTGTTGAAGATAATAAAGTGAACCAACAGGTTTTGATGATTATGTTGGGATATTTGGGTTTGGTTGCCGATTTGGCGAATAATGGTGTAGAAGCTGTTGATGCAATTAAATCTCAGGACTATGATCTGGTGTTAATGGATTGGCAAATGCCAAGAATGGATGGGCTAGAAGCAACTCGAAAAATAAGGCTTTTAAAAGATAATACCCAGCCTATTATTATTGCTGTTACTGCGAATGCTATGTCGGGAGATATCGAAAAATGCCTGCAGTCGGGTATGAATGACTACCTCAGCAAGCCTATTGAAAAAGATAAGTTAGAAATGATGTTAAGGCGGTGGTTCGCATCATGACCCTTTTGTTTGGAGTGGCTACTGAGCCCATGTGGGGTTTATGGTATTACCAATCACGGGTTGAAAAATTAGTCGGGGTCAGAATCGTATCGACTGCTAAATCCAGCTTTTCTGGATAGTCTAAGGTGTAGTGTAAACCTCGGCTTTCTTTTCGTTGGATTGCAGAGCAAATAATTAAATCGGCCACTGTTACCAAATTTCTCAATTCAAGTAGGTCATTACTGATACAGTAATTACTGTAGTAATCTAAAATTTCCTGATGAAGCAAGTCAACGCGATGCTTTGCTCTGGTTAAGCGTTTATCTGTTCTCACGATACCAACGTAGTCCCACATAAAACGTCTTAATTCATCCCAGTT